>JBAZFD010000157.1:0-5424 GCA_041653575.1 Thermodesulfovibrionales bacterium | reverse complement strand
CTCCGTCTCCTCAACAGGGAAGTCGTTCCCCGTCACCCTTTTTGCAGCCTCTATCACCTCCCGAACGGAGAACCCTCTCCCATACCCGCAGTTGAACACATCGCTCCCGCCGTTTTTCATGAGATGCTCCAGCCCAAGGAGATGGGCATCTGCTAGGTCATCCACGTGGATGTAGTCCCTTGTGCAGGTCCCATCGGGCGTGGGATAGTCTGTACCATATACGGAGAGCCTCGGGAACTCCCCCTTCGCCGTCTTTAGCGCCCTGGTGATCAGGTGAGTCGCCTCCCTGTAGCTCTGGCCGATCCTCCCCTGACCATCAGCTCCCGCCACGTTGAAGTATCTCAGGGAGACATAGTCAAGCCTCCCGGCGTTGGAGAGGTCCCTCAGCACCCCCTCCACAGCCACCTTCGAGGAGCCATAGGGGTTTATGGGCAGCAGGGGCGAGTCTTCATCAACAGGGACCTTTTCCGGGATACCGTAGACAGCTGCCGTGGAGGAGAATATGAGCCTTTTTACCCCGTTGACTGTCATCGCTTCAAGGAGGTTCAGGGTGTTGGCGGTGTTGTTCCTGTAGTACTTCAGCGGCTCCCTCACAGACTCCCCCACCTCGATGAAGGCGGCGAAGTGCATAACAGCCTCGGGCTTGAACTCCCTCATCACCCTCTCCAGAAAAGGCCTGTCTGCGAGGTCGCCCTTCATGAACTCGCCGCAGAGGACCGCCTCCCTGTGGCCGGTGGAGAGGTTGTCATAAACACAGATATCGTATCCCTGCTCCCCCAGTGCCTTGACCACGTGGCTTCCGATGTACCCCGCACCGCCTGTAACGAGTATCCTCATCTGTTCTCCACATACCACTGATAGGTTGTCCTGATCCCTTCCTCAAGTCGGATTTTTGACCTCCATCCCAGGGAGTGAATCCTTGAGACATCCAGGAGTTTCCTTGGAGTTCCGTCGGGCTTTGATGGATCATGCCTGACAGTCCCTTCAAAGCCGACAATGTTACTGGTGATTCGTGCCAGATCCTTAATCCGGATGTCCTCCCCTGTCCCGATGTTGATAAACTCTCCGATCTGCTGATAGTCACAGTTTCCCATAAGAAAAATGCAGGCATCTGCCAGATCATCCACATGGAGGAACTCTCTGTAAGGCTCCCCGCTTTCCCAAAGGACCACCTTTGGTGGTTGTGAGGAAAAAGGAGTGAGGAGAGAGGGGTTCTGATGGTCCCTGTGCAGACCAAGGCTGCTCAAAAGGTCGTCAGGAATGCGTCCGTATCGTGCCTCATCCCGGTGAATTCCGTCCCTGTCTCCGGTCATACTGAGCTTTGCCAGATGGAATTTTCTGATCAGTGCAGGCAGGACGTGGGAGCCCATCAGATCGAAGTTGTCACCGGGACCATAGAGGTTGGTGGGCATGACAGAGATGAAATCCGTACCGTACTGCTCGTTGTAGTACCTGCACAGCTTTATGGCGGCAATCTTCGCTATGGCATAGGGCTCGTTTGTGGGCTCAAGCACACCAGTCAGCAGGTGCTCCTCCCTCATGGGCTGGGGGGCAAACTTGGGATAGATGCACGAGGATCCGAGGTTGAGCAGTTTCTTCACGCCGAACTTGTGAGCAGAGTTGATGACATTGAAGGCGATCATCATATTGTCATAAATGAACTCCGCCTTGTAGCTATTGTTGGCCAGAATGCCTCCCACCTTAGCGGCTGCCAGAAAGACGTACTCGGGCCTCTCTCTCTCAAAGAACGCCTCTACTTCTGACTGCCACCTCAGGTCCAGTTCCCTGCTGGTCCTATCGATGAGGTTGACGTACCCACCCCGCCGCAGAGCCCTTTCAACGGCAGACCCTACGAGCCCTCTGTGCCCCGCGATGTAGATGCGCGCATCGCGCGGCATCCGCCGTGAGGGGTGAGGAGTAAGGGGTGAGGGGCTACTC
The DNA here is from genome assembly GCA_041653575.1 of Thermodesulfovibrionales bacterium. Taxonomy (GTDB): domain Bacteria; phylum Nitrospirota; class Thermodesulfovibrionia; order Thermodesulfovibrionales; family Dissulfurispiraceae; genus JBAZFD01. The sequence continues at coordinate 3,486 of JBAZFD010000157.1, read as the reverse complement.
ATGGTAATTGAAGGCCTTGTAGCCCTTTTCCTGGCAGAGGTGATCCCTCTCCGCCTCTTTCAGATCCTCCCTCACCATTTCAGAGACCAGCTCTCTGAAGGTCACCCTTGGCTTCCAGCCCAGCCTTGTTTGGGCCTTTGTCGGATCTCCAAGGAGGGTCTCCACCTCAGTGGGTCTGAAGTAACGGGGATCAACCTCAACGAGGGTTTCTCCTGTCTCGCTGTCATACCCCTTCTCCAGAATCCCTTCGCCTTCCCACCTGATACCTGTCCCCACCTCCTGAAAGGCGTTCTCTACAAAATCCCGAACAGAATACTGTTCTCCCGTGGCGATCACATAGTCCTCAGGCTCAGGCTGCTGGAGGATCAGCCATTGGGCCTCCACGAAATCCCTGGCGTGTCCCCAGTCCCTTCTGGAGTTGAGGTTTCCCAGGTAGAGCCTGCTCTGGAGTCCCAGCTTGATTCTTGCCACGGCGCGGGTGATTTTGCGGGTCACAAAGGTCTCTCCCCTGAGGGGGGACTCATGGTTGAAGAGAATGCCGTTACAGGCGAACAGATTATATGCCTCCCTGTAGTTCACTGTTATCCAGTAGGCATAGATTTTTGCCGCCGCATAAGGGCTTCTCGGATAGAAGGGGGTGGTCTCCTTCTGGGGGGTTTCCTGTACTTTTCCAAAGAGCTCCGATGTGGAAGCCTGATAAAAGCGCACCTTTTCCGTCATCCCGAGTATCCTGATGGCCTCCAGTATCCTCAGTGTCCCCAGGGCATCAGAGTTCGCCGTGTATTCAGGGGTCTCAAAGGAGACCTGCACATGGGACTGGGCAGCCAGGTTGTATATCTCATCAGGCCTTACCTCCAGGATAATCCGGATAAGGTTGGTCGAGTCTGTCAGGTCTCCGTAATGAAGGTGAAACCTCACATCCTCTTCATGGGGATCATGGTAGAGATGGTCTATCCTGTCGGTGTTGAAGAGGGATGACCTCCTCTTGATCCCGTGGACTTCGTACCCCTTGTCTAAAAGAAACCCCGCGAGATACGCCCCGTCCTGTCCTGTTATGCCGGTTATCAGTGCTCTCTTCATCATTTATTCTCCTTGAGGTTGAGGTTGAGATAAGCCTTATCTGCCATAATGGTTCTCAATTCTTACGATGTCTCCTTTGATTCACTCAAGATCGCCCTATGCGCATTGGAACCAGGCGAGTACAGCAAGCTTTTCCCCTCAGGCTACAACCCCTTTGATCCCCTTTTCTCAGAGAGACTTACAACCCCTTTTTTAAGGGGGAATATTTGTCAGCCTCAGGCTTTATTGCCCGGACGCTTCGCTGATCTGTCTTTTTTACCGCCAGCCAGCACGGCGTCCGGAACCTCACGATACTCCTGTAGAGCCAGAGGTAGATGAGGATGAAGGCAAGGGCCGAGGCCATGAGGACCGGCGTCTCTCTCCAGAAAAGAAGAGCTGGGACGAAGGCGAAGGTGTTCAGGCTCCAGAGGTAGGGAGAGGTCCTGGCGTTTCTCCAGGCCCCGGTGCCCCTGAGGAGCCTCCTGTAGATGAGGGAGTGGAGGTGGAGGGCGTCGGCAGTGCCTGAGGAGACGCCGCTCACGACCTTCCTCCTGTAAGCGGAAAAAATGGTCTCCCACACCGGATAAACCACCAGGAGCATGGGGAACCAGGGAGAGACCTCAGGATGGTTTTTCACGAGCAGCACAGAGGACTCGGCGATGACAAAGCCGATGAAGTAGGCGCCGCCGTCTCCGAGGAAGAGCTGTCCGCGGGGGAAGTTCCAGAGGAGGAACCCCGCGATACCCCCGGCGATTGCCAACAGGAGCTGCATGAGCATGGGGTCTCCCACCATGTGGGAGATGAAGGCGAGGGACAGGAGGATCATCAGTGAGACCACGCCGGAGAGGCCGTTAAACCCGTCTATGATGTTCATCGCGTGGGATATCCCCGCGACGGCGATCATGGTCACCGCCAGTGAAATTGGAACAAAGGTGAGGAGGCTGTCCACCCCCGGCAGGGAGAGCTTCACCAGCCGGGCGTCGAGGAGGAAGAAGGCAAGAGAGGCCGCCACCATGGTCATGAGAAGGCGGGCCAGTACGCTCACCCTCTTTGTCATGTCCTCAGCCAGGCCGCTCAGGAAAGAGGGGAATGCGCACAGCGCAAGGACCATGGCGTACCCGAAGGAGAGGGTACCGGCCTGCTCCATAAGCCCCACCGCGGCAGCAACCCCGACCATGACAGCTACGCCGCCCACGCGGGGCACCGGCCTGTCGTGAAACTTCTGCGGCCCGCTCCCCACATGGTCAGCGGTGAGATGGCCGTGGATGTGATGGAAACGGACGATGAGAAAAGCGGTGAAGGATGAGGCAAACAGGGAAGCGAGAAAAGCAGCCATAGGTTACCCCCTCTGGTTGGCCTGTAGCGGTTTTTACACTTTCATCCGGGAAATGATGACCCTGAGAAGGAAAGACGGGTTTGAGACAAAGTTCCTCCGCCAGAGGCGGGCTGATCTCATAGAGTCATGACGGTTTCAGGCCTATAATGGATGGATCCTGAATGATCCAGCCAACCGTGCTGACAACTCCTTTCCTATCTTCCTTGATGGTTCTTCTACATAGACGTAAGAAAGCGTGGAAACTATCAACGTCACAGGAAAAGCTATGCACAGTATGACAAACAGATGTATCTTGCCATACAGGGCGTAGATGGCCGCCAACAGGATGATTGGATGATAAAGGTAAAGGCTATAGGATATTTTTCCCAGAAATCTGATGGGTTTGAGCTGTAATAGGATAGAAAGCCGGGAAGAAAAAAGGACAAACAAAATAATAATTACGATAGCGGGGAAGCTTGGCCAATCATTTGTCAGAAGCGAGACAACACCTTTGGCCGCAAAAAAACGGCCGGCATATGTGTAAATGACAAGACTCATAAGTCCGAGGGCAAGCTTCCTGACTCTGCTTAATGACCGATAGAAATTCCACAGGTTCGTGCTATATCGTTCCAGAAGAGCACCGATCACAAAAAAAAAGCAATAATGAACAGTTGAAGAATAATTAATCAGACTTCCAGCCCAACCATCCGGGACCAGTGCATGCGAATAAACGATCACAATATTCGCCAGGATTCCCATGATTCCGAAGAATACCATGTTTGTTTTCCAGCCATATTTGTTAACAGCGAGCATGATAAGCGGGAAGATAAGGGAAATGCGCATCTCCTGAACAAGAGTCCAGATGACGAAATCCACCATAGATGTGTCAAAGTTCGTAACAAAGGTCAGATGGTCAAGAATCTGATAGACTGATAATGATGATGACCAAAGATGAGACTTGGGGATATCTGCTATTCCCTGATGGACCAGCGTATTCCTGAGAATCAGTGCTGTTATAATTGCAATTATGTAAGGGAAATACAGTCTGGCAGTTCTTCTTATTGCGTACTGCGGATAGGTGCTTTTGCTGTTTCTGAGCATTATGGACAAGA
>JBAZFD010000156.1:0-5426 GCA_041653575.1 Thermodesulfovibrionales bacterium | reverse complement strand
GGAGGCAGGTGAAGGTCTCGGCCTTGAGAGGGACAATGCAGCCGAGCTTGCCGTCCAGACCCTCATCGGCACAGCCGCCCTTCTTGAGACAGGCATGACGCCCCAGAGGCTGAGGGAGATGGTCACCTCACCGGGAGGGACAACAGCTGCCGGTCTGAAGAGCTTTGAAGAGAAAGGTCTCAGTGCAGTGGTATCAGAGGCGCTGAAGGCGGCCCGCGCACGGGCTGAAGAGCTGGGGAGGTAGTCGATGTTCATCCTCGGAAATCTCGTTCTGGCCATTGCGAAGGTCCTTGATATCGGGCTTGAGATCTATATGTGGATTGTCATCATCTCCGCCCTTCTCAGCTGGGTGAACCCCGATCCCTATAATCCGATTGTGCGGTTTCTTTATTCAGTCACTGAGCCTGTCTTCAGGCCTATCAGGAGGTTCATAGGTCACAGGCTGGGACCCATAGACATTTCTCCCATGGTCGTCATTCTTGCTATCATATTCATCCAGAAGTTCCTCGTCAGCTCCCTTGCTGAGCTGGGATACAGATTCAAGGGGGCCTTGCCTCTTTGACAGGACAATGATAAAAAATATTCTCAATAACTGAGGGACAGCGTCCCCTAAGGAGGGTTGGCAGATGAGGATCACACCCCTTGATATCCAACAGAAGCAGTTCCCCATGAAGTTCAGGGGTTTTGATGTGGAAGAAGTCTATTCCTTCCTTGAAGTGGTGCGGGAGGAACTGGAGGAGCTCCTCAGGGAAAATGCGACGATGAAGGAGCAGCTGAGCAGGGCCGAGGCCCAGCTCCAGGAGTTCAGGCAGATGGAGGCCACCCTCAGGGAGACCCTCACCACAGCCCAGAAGATGATAGAGGATTACAAGGCCAACGCCAGGAAGGAAGTGGAGCTCACCCTGAGAGAGGCTGAGATGAAGGCCGACGACATAATGAAGGAGGCCCAGGAGAAGGTGGTGAAGATCCACGAGGACATCGTTGACCTCAAGGGCATCAGGCGGCACTTCAAGGAGGAGGTCAGGAGACTCATCGAGAGCCACATGAAGATGCTGGACTTCGACAGGGAGCGGGAAGGAGAGGATACGGGTGAGATATAGCGCATTAAAGGGTGTCCAGGACATCCTCCCCCCTGAGACCTCTCTCTGGCAGTCGGTTGAGTCCTCAGCCAGGGAGGTCTTCAGGCGGTACGGCTTCCTGGAGATCAGGCTTCCGATCATCGAGTCTACGGAGATATTCACCAGGAGCATAGGCGAGGCCACGGACATCGTGGAAAAGGAGATGTACACCTTCCAGGACAAGGGCAACAGGAGTGTCACCCTGAGGCCAGAAGGCACAGCCCCGGCGGTGAGAAGCTATGTGGAAAACAAGCTCCATCTCCTGCCTGCGCCGCAGAAGCTCTTCTATGCAGGCCCCATGTTCAGGTACGAGAGGCCCCAGAAGGGGAGGTTCAGGCAGTTCTACCAGATAGGGGCCGAGGCCTTCGGTGTGGGCCATCCCTCCCTGGACGCAGAGATCATCGCCATGCTCACGAAAATCCTTGAGGCCATAGGCCTCACAGGCCTCAACTGCGAGATAAACTCCATCGGCTGCGAGGCCTGCAGGCCGGGCTACAGGACAGCCCTGCTGGAGTTCTTCAGAGACAGGCTTGCTGATTTCTGCCCTGATTGCCAGAGGAGATACGACACAAACCCCCTGAGGATACTGGACTGCAAGGTCCCCCGGTGCATAGAGCTGCGGAAGGGCGCGCCTGTTGTCCCGGACCACCTCTGCCCTGACTGCGGCAGCCACTTTGAGGAGGTCCTTTCCCGGCTCAGGCTGCTCAAGGTCCCCTTCACCCTCAACCCCAACCTGGTGCGGGGGCTCGACTACTACACCAGGACCACCTTCGAGGTCACCAGCGAGCACCTGGGAGCCCAGAAGGCGGTGGCAGCAGGAGGCAGGTACGACAGGCTGGTGGAGGAGTTCGACGGTCCGGCCACGGCTGCCATGGGTTTTGCCCTGGGAATGGAGAGGATCACCACCCTTCTGAAAGAGAGAGGGGAGACCCCTGTCCTTGCCCCTGACTGCTTCATCGCCGCCCTCGGGCCCGAGGCTGAGACAGAGGGGGCGCGGCTCGCCGAGTCCCTCAGGGCTGAAGGGCTCTGGGTGGAGCCCGGCTACGGTGGTGGCTCCCTCAAGTCACAGCTGAGAAAGGCGGACAGGACAGGCTCCCGTTTTGCCCTTATCCTCGGCGAGGACGAGCTGAAGACAGGCAGGATCATCTGGAAGGAGCTCGGGAAGGGCCTCCAGGGCGAGGCTGCTCTCGCTGATATCGAAGGGCTCACAGGGATCATAAGGCCGAAGGGCTGACCCTTCCTTTGTTGCAGTTCTTTCTCAGATGGATATGAAACAGAAAAAAACAGTCACAGCCCTTTCGCTTGCCTTTCTCCTTCTGGTCAGTTCCGTGGCTGCCTCGGCTGGGGATTCCCAGCCGAGGCAGCTGCCGACGGCCTCCTACAAGGATCTCCAGCCCCTGAGCAGGGCGTTCTCCCTGCTCCAGCTCGTTGATCTCCAAAGCCGCGACTCCAGGACCTTTCTCTATGCCTCCCTTGCCGGGATGATCGAGGGTTTTGACCGGTACAGTTATTTTGTGCCGCCGGACATGGTCTCCCTTTTTCTCGACGATCGGGATGATGAGTATGTGGGGATAGGTGTCCATGTCTCCCGCACACAGGACAGGAACGCCGAGGTCCTCTCTGTTGAAGAGGGCTCTCCGGCAGCAAAGGCCGGCATAGCGCCGAAGGATCTCATCACCGCCCTGGACGGTATTCCCCTCGCAGCGATGCGGTCCCTTGATATCTCCAGGCTGCTCAAAGGACCGGACAATGCGCCCGGCAGTGAGATCAGGATAAGGCTGCGCAGGCCGGAAAGCCCGGATGAGCGGGAGCTTGTGCTGACCCGTAAGCGCCTGAAGATCAGGACCATCGAGTCCCGGAGGCTTCAGAACAGCCGGGGCTATGTCAGGGTCCATCAGTTCAAGAGCAACACCCCGGAGGAGCTGAAAGAGGCGATCACAGAGCTCAGGCAGGACGGAGGGATGGAAAAGGGGCTCATCCTTGATCTCAGGAACAACCCCGGCGGCGAGATGGTTGCCAGTGTGGATGTTGCCAGGCTCTTTCTCGACAGCGGGGTTATCGCCTCCCTTGAGAGCAACTATCCCGGCCTGAATGCTGAATTCAGGGCCGATGAGCCTGCCGAAGTCAGAGAGCCCCTGGTCGTCCTTATCAATGAGGGCTCGGCAAGCGGCGCGGAGCTGGTGGCAGGCGCGATCAAGCATCACAGGAGGGGGCCTCTTGCAGGCCGCAGGACCTTCGGCAAAGGAACCTTCCAGTCCTTTGTCCCCCTTACCAGTGAGATGGGCGCTTATCTGACCCTCGGAAGGTACAGGCTGGCAGACGGCGTCTCACCCGAGGGGAAGGGAGTCATTCCTGATATCATCCTTGATCCGTCCTCTGATGCCGACACGCTCATGATAGCAGAGCAGATACTGTCTGGACCCTGAGGAGCTGAAGATCGGGCCGAAGGGGGATATGATCATTTTTCTTCTTTCCGGTCATTCCGCCAAACCCTTCAGTTGTTGATCAATCATAGCCTGCGTCAGCTCGCCGTGGCGCATCGCCCATTCACCGAGGGCGGTCAGAACTTTGCGGCTGGGGTATTTCATCAGCCTCAGGTCTGTAGCATTGACCTGTGTGTGGCCGCTGAAGCGGCGGAAGTTCAGGTCGACTGCTGTTGTGTTGAGGTACACAGCAAGTCCCCATGCGAGGGCTTCCGGCAGTCCGTGTTTGTTCTCATGGAACACGTTCAGATGATTCTCGAAGCCAAGCTCGTCATAGCCCGGAAAGTCATCAGGCTGCACCACCGTTGCGGTGATCCTCCGTCTCTCTTCCTTCGAGGAAAAGCGGCGAACAACCAGATAAAATCCCTTCGGAAATAGCCATTTCCTGGAATCTTCACTGCGATGGAATGCATTGGGTTTCTTTGAATTTTTCTTGGGCCATTCTGTTTTCAGTCCGGTGAAATGGCCGGGATAGAGCAGGGGGACTGCCCCAGCCTCGGGCATCATACGCAAATACTGCTTCAGCCGGAAATCCACCACAGGGCCTGTCGATACACTGATGCCGATCTTCTCCAATGAGTATCTGATTGCCGCAGTTGACTCGATGAGGTTACGCTCCGGGGAGGTGGGTATATGAATGAGGCGATCCGGGTCATCCTGGAATATGATGCGATCAAAGGGATAGAGGTGCTGTGAAAGATCGGCAAAGCTGTCGTCTCTTGAGGTTGTAACCGTTACGTCACCCTGTTCAGCATTTCGTTCGAACATGATGATGATATTTTCCTGCAATACCTTGTCGTCTTTGAAGGCCTTGTTGCGGGCTTCGAAGAGGTGTATATGCCGTATCGCAGCATAGTTGAGAATGAATTTTCTGAAAGGCTTGTAGTACGGCCCGTTACAGAAGCTGCGCGGGATGATCGCCACCATCTGGCCGCCCCGTGACAGAAGCGCCAGGCTCAACGCGATAAAGGCAGAGTACAGGTTGACTGTCTCTATGCCGACTTGGCGAAGCAGCAGCCGTGCACGGGAACCGCTGTTTATTTTCTTGTAGGGCGGATTGAGAATGGCGTGGGTAAAGCTGTTGCCATGAAGAAACTGAATCCTGTTCACTGCCTCTTCAATAAAGTCACTGCCGGATATCTTGAAGCTGAAAGGCAATCGGCTTGTATACTCCGCAAGGGTGTGCTCAATCTCTCCATGAAGGCGCTCGTCCAATTCGAAGGCAGTTGCTTCTATTGTGTCGAAGTTCAATTCGCCAGCAGCGCATCGCTCAAGAAAGGCGCTTGAAAGGGAACCGATGCCAGCCCCAGGGTCGAGCAGACGGCAATCGTTCCCGGTTGCGGGCGTGAAGAGCCCTGCCATAAAACGGGCTGTTGTCGCAGGCGTGAGAAATTGACCGAACTGCGACTTCCGCCGCGCATCGGTGCCCTTCGATACCCTCAACCTTCTTTCTTCAACTGGTGCAGGCAATGTGAGTGAAACCTCTTCAAATTCTATGATTATTTTTGCTTGTCAAGGGTGTAGACCTGTCCCTGATGCCTTTATTCCTTTTCAGAGCCTTCCCAGCCAGTATTGTGGTCGCCGTCTGTTGTGTGCCACTGCCAATACCTGAATAATGCCTGCTGATTCCCTGTACAGCACAGCAAAAGGAAACCTCTGCATCTGAATGCGCCGAATATCTGGCCGAAGTTTAATGGGATATCTGTGCGGAGCTTCACAGACGCTGCTCATTGCTCTTTCGAATTCCATGAGATAGATAGCGCCGAGCCCCGGTCTTTTTGATTCAAAGTAAGCTACCGATTCCAGGTGTTCAGCCTCCGCCGCA
>JBAZFD010000155.1:0-5440 GCA_041653575.1 Thermodesulfovibrionales bacterium | reverse complement strand
GGTCAGGGGAATCCTCGCCCAGAGGCTTGTGAGGATGATATGCCAGGCCTGCAAGGAGCCTGACCCCTCAGCCGCTTCCCGCGAGGAGCTGAAGGCCCTGGGAATAACCGGCGATGTGCCGATCTACCGGGGCAGGGGATGCGAGCAGTGCGGCGGCACCGGATATTTCGGCAGATCGGGCATATTCGAGCTCCTTGTGGTGGATGACGACATCAGGAGGCTGATCCTGAAAAACTCAGACCCCAACTCGATCAGGGAAGAGGCGCGGAGAAAGGGGATGCGGACACTCCTTGAAGACGGCGCACTGAAAATAAAGCTCGGAGTGACCACGCCTGCCGAGGTAATCCGCGTGACACAGGAGGCATAAGTGGCTGTCTATTCCTACAGGGCGACGAGCATGTCAGGCGCTGTTGTGGAAGGGGTGATCGAGGCGGCAGACGAACGGTCTGCTGTGGAGAGGCTGAGAAACAGCAATCTTATCCCCCTTGCCATATCACGGCCCGGCGAGGGCAAGGCAAAGGGAACGGGGAAAGTCTTTTCCCTGAGGTCCTCAAAGGGTGATCTCATCTCCTTCACCTCCGAGCTTTCATCCCTCCTGAATGCCGGGCTTCCCATCGACAGGGGGTTGAACATCCTTGCCGAGATAGCTGAAGGCAGGGAGACGAAGGAGACAATCCTCGCCATCCTCCGTTCCATCAGGGAGGGCGCTTCCTTTTCCGATGCCCTCCAGAAGCATCCGAGGATGTTTCCCCGTCTCTATGTGAGCATGGTGAGGGCCGGAGAGGCAGGCGGTGTCCTTGATGTGGTGCTGGACAAGCTGAACGAGTTTCTGGAGTCTTCAAAGGAGCTGAAGGACCACCTCTTTTCCGCCATGATCTATCCCTCGATCCTTCTTGTCACCGGCGGTCTTTCCATCGTTGTCCTGCTGACCTATGTGCTTCCCAAGTTCACCGCTATCTTTGATGAGCTCGGTGGAGGGATGCCCCTGCCCACCCAGATCCTCCTCACGATCAGCGAGATGATGAGGTCCTACTGGTGGGCCATATTCCTTGTCATAGGACTGGCTTTTGTTTTTGTCAGGGCCTCGGTGCGGACTGAGGCAGGAAGGTACCAGTGGGACAGCCTGAAGCTCAGGCTCCTGGGCGACATTATCAGGAAGCTTGAAGTGGCCCGTTTCTGCAGGACCCTGGGCACCCTGCTGAAGAGCGGCGTTCCCATTCTCCAGGCGCTGAACAACGCCAAGGGTGTTGTGGAGAACCAGGTGATCGCCTCCTCCATCGACGCTGTTTCCCGGGGGATCAAGGAAGGAAAGGGGATCTCTGGCCCCCTCTCCGCTACAGGACATTTTCCTACCCTCGCCCTCTCCATGATCAAGGTGGGTGAAGAGACAGGCCAGCTTGATGTGATGCTCCTGAGGATCGCCACGGTCTACGAGAAGGCGCTGAGGACTGCCATAAAGAGGTTCGTGAGCCTGGTGGAGCCTGCAATGATCCTCGGCATGGGCGTTGTCATCGGGTTCATCGTTGTGTCCATGCTCACCGCCATATTCAGCATCACGGAGCTGCCATTCTGATCCAGGAGCACAGGATAGGATTCATTCAGTCTGCTGTCCTTTCTTCATTCCCCCTTAGTAAAGGGGGTGAAGGGGGTTGTCTCAAGGCCCGGAGAGGGAAAACAACCCCCTGGCCCCCTTTATTAAGGGGGAATTCATCGGGATTTACCCTCCTTGAGCTGATTATTGTCCTCTTTCTTATCACCCTCATTGTCGGGCTCTCGGCGGTGTTTCTCGGCACAGCCCTCTCTTCCGGCAAACTGAACTCAACTGCCCGCGAGATGTCGGCGTCCCTGCGGTACGCCCGCTCCATGGCCCATATCAGGGGGGATCTGATGATCTTTGCCATAGATATGGACAACAAAAGATACAGCGTCACCGGCTCCCCGGTCAGGATCATTCCACAGGGGATCAACGTGAAGGTGGTTGATCCCTTCCAGGGAGAGGTGCTGCACGGCGAGTACGGGATCGGTTTCCATGCCCTCGGCGGTGCAGATGAAGGAACGATCATCCTCTCTGATGAAAAGGGGAGAACGATCTCCATCAGGATTGACCCTATTGTAGGTTCCCTGGTGGTGAAATGACGGAGCAGAAGGCATGTCGGGGGCAGTCAGGTTTTACCCTCCTGGAGGTGCTTGTTGCCATTTCCCTTATTGCCATTGCCCTCCTGGTGATCGTCCAGCTCTTTTCAGCGAATCTGAGGGGGATGAGAACTGCGGAAGACTATGCCAGGGCTGTCATAAGGGCTGAAGGTGAGATGCGGGATGTCCTGGACAGGAAGGATCTTGCTGAGGGCGAGTGGAGCGAGATGCGGGAAAACCGGTACCGTGTGGATGTGGCGGTGAAAGAGGCCTTGCCGAAGAGGACAGAGACCATCCCTTACCAGCTCTACCTGGTGACCCTGAACCTCCGCTGGGCTGAGGGGACAAGGACCAGGACCGTCACCCTTTCCACGCTGAAGCTGGTGGAGCGGAAGATATGAACCCCATGTTCAGCAGTTGGAAGGCCAGGCTTCGCTTAAAAGCTCTCTTTTCTGCCGGAGTAAGCTCATTGCGCTACAGCCGCAAAACTCGCCCTTCGGGCTCAAACAGTTGCGGCTGTGGACGCTCCATTCCGCAAACTCCGGCAACGAAAAGGGAGCAAAGTCGCTCATGCCCGGCCTTCCAACTGCTTGGTACTGGATATAGTATGAAAGACCAGAAGGGTTTTACCCTCCTTGAGCTCATGATCTCCATTACGCTTCTCGGGCTGATCATTGTGATTATCGCCTCGGCAATGAGGCTGGGGTACAGGTCTCTCAACTCGGGAGAGAAAAAGTCTGAAGAGGTGGAGAGGCTCATTACCGCGACCCATCTCATGGATGCCCAGATCCAGTCCATGATGAGCTCCCGCTCTGCCGAGGAGGGGGCTGAGATGAAATACCCCCTCAGCGGAGGCCAGGAGAGTATCACCTTCCCCTCCAACTATTCCCTTTTCAACGGGCAGCGGGGGTATGTGATGGTTTCCTATTCTGTTGCATCAGAGGGGAAGGGACAGTCGCTTTTTGCCCAGGAAAACACCATCGGCATTGAAGAGAAGAGGGAGACGAAGCTCATGGGCCCCTTTGACCGGATAGTCTTTGAGTACTACCTGCGGGACGCCGGTGCGGAAGAGGGGCAATGGACAGGGGAATGGACGGACGCAGGCCATCTCCCTGAAAGGATCAGGGCGCGACTGATCAGCGGGACATCGGAGATGATCCTTCTCTTCCCTGTGCGGGTAGGCGGGCCCGGTGAGGAGAAGCCGGTAAGCAATATCCCGAAAGAGGCGCTGGGACTGAAATGAGAGGATTAATCGTGAAATCAGCAGGAGGAAGGGCAGACATTCGCTCCGGCGCTCGTTTTTCTGCCGGAAGAGGTAGGAGAGCTGAAGAGGGGATAGCCCTCATCATGGTGCTCTGGGTGATTACCCTGCTCATGGCCATTGTCCTTTCCTTTTCCTTTTCCACGAGGACCACTACCAGCACCGCCCTGGCCTTCAGGGAGGGGATGGAGGCGCGGTTTGTGGCAGAGTCAGGGATTCAGAGGGGGATCATGGAGGTCTTTTACCGGAGGCAGAATATGAACCAGCCTCTTGTGGAAGGTGAAGAGGGGATATGGAAGGTGGACGGGACGCTGAACGGCTTCATAATCGGCAGCGGAGAATGCTTCGTCAGGGTCATGGATGAGTCAGGAAAGGTGGACATCAACCGCGCCACTGATGTAATATTAAAAAATCTTTTTTTGAACCTCGGGATTCAGGAGGATCAGGTTAATATCATCGTAGATTCCATCATGGACTGGAAGGATGAGGATAACCTGCACCGGCTCAGCGGCGCAGAAGACGAATACTATATGTCCCTACCCAGGCCCTATCGCGCAAAGAACAGCTCCTTCGACACCATCGAGGAACTCCTCCTCGTCAGGGGGATCACCCCGGCGATCCTTTACGGGGAAGGCAAGAGAAGGGGTGTCATCGATTTTCTCACTGTCAGCTCCGGTACAGACAAGATCAACCCCTCAGCAGCCCCCAGGGAGGCGCTCATGGCGATCCCCGGCATGTCGCCGGAAATTGCCGACAGCATTATAGAGCTGAGGAAGGAGAAGCTGACCCTCACTGCCCAGGACCTCGCCCTGCTCCTCGGTCCCGGTTATGTCACCTATTCACCCTATTTCAGCCTGAATGAAGGGAATATCTACAGCATTGAAGCTGTGGGCCGCAAAAAGGACACAAAAGGGCAATATGCCATCCGCTCCGTTGTGGCCATAGAAGGAAACAAGCACACCTACTTTTCCTATAAGAGCCCTGCCACGGCAACTGCCGAACCGGAGGCTGCCGCGCAATGAAGACCCTTGCAGGCCTCAGGGCATTATCCACGCAGTTCTCCCCTTTCTGGGAGAGGCTCAGGCAAGCAGGCGGAAAGGCGGGAAAGGTCCTTTTCTTCAGTCTCGGTGATGAGGCCATCTCTCCCAGGAGGAGTCTTTGTGTCTCCCTTGAGAAGGGCGGCTTCTCCGCGGTCTGCGGCAGGAGGGTTCTGTCCCGCGTTTCAGTCTCGGGCAGCAGGGCATTCCCTTTCCAGGGTTATCCTGATCCGGCGGATTTTGCCTCAAGCCTTGATCTGGCAGCCAAGGAGATGGGGGTGTCGGGAGTAGCCGTCAGTATCGCCCTCCCCAAGGCGTGGACGGTGATCAAGACCTTCAATCTCCCCCACAGTGTGAAGCAGAACCTCCCTGAGGTCCTTTCCTATGAGATGGACAGGATCACTCCCTTCAGCTCCGATGAGGCCCTCTATGACTTTGAGATCCTAAAAGAGACCGAAGAGGGGATGCATATTGTCGTTGTTGCGGCAAAGGCCGAGATGGTCCTGCCCTACCTGGAGGCCCTGGCAGAGAGGGGATTCCAGGTGGAGCGGGTGACCTCAACCGTTTCAGGCGCCGGAAACCTCTGCCTGAGGAGCGGCTGGAAGGACTGCATATTCCTTGAGATCTCAGGCGGCGAGTACAGCGGCGTTGTCTATGCCGACGGCATGATAACCGCCTCATTCTCCCGGTCACTTGCAGGGGATGATGCAGCAAAGGGAGATCTCCTTGTCTCTGAACTGGAGACGCGGAACCAGGGGCTGGGAAAGGAAACGAAGATCCTTGTCTCGGTCCGGGAACAGTCCAATGCTGTCATTGAACGGCTGCGGGGTCTGCGGGGCGTGATGTTCGTCAAAAGCAGCGATTTCGGTTTCGGCTCCTCTGCTGCTGATGCCTCCCTTTCCTCCCTGGGATGCCTGGTTGAGTCCCTCTGGCCCAAGGCCATGAGCCTGAACCTCCTTATGAAGGGGTACCGCGAGAAGAAAAGGCCTGCCTTTTCTTCTCGCGGTAC
>JBAZFD010000154.1:0-5447 GCA_041653575.1 Thermodesulfovibrionales bacterium | reverse complement strand
CCGTTGGGACGGCTGAGCTTTGTTCTTCTTCCCGCTGTGTCGTAGGTGAATCCGAAGGTCTGGTTTCCCTCTGATATCTGTGTGAGGCGGTTGGCCGTGTCGTAGCCGTAGGTGATGGTGTCTCCTCCAGGGGTGACCATCTGTATCCTGTTGTCCGCCTTGTCGTAACCGTAGGTGGTTGTCCTGCCCTGAGCTGTACCCGCTCTCGTCACCGTTCATCATCTATCTCCCCTTTTCCGGTCAGTAATCATTGCAACTCAAAGGTCCTTCCTGCACCTCACCCGCCAATAGTCACCGTCGGCGCTCCAACCGCAGCCGAGGCCCCGCAGATGCAGGCGTCTCCTACCCGCAGGGCAGGCTTTCCCCCTATGAGGACCGTTGCGCTCCCCATGGGGAAAGGGCTTGCAGTGGGCTGATGTCCTGTGGGCGGAAGGCTGCATACATGGATATCCGTGGCAACAGCCGCAGGCATACCGCCTATGAGGACCGTGGGAGCCCCTGGGCCGGTGATGGTCCCTCCATGATTGGTCAGATCTCCTACCCGTGCAGCAGGCGGCATTGCTCCCTCCTCAATCAGTTTATCTGCACCAGCGATCCCTTGATCGTGGCTGTGGCGCTGCTGCTCATCTCGACACCCCCGGACCCCTCTGCCTTGAACTGCGCGCCTGCCTTCAGGCTGGTGTTCATCCCTTCGATGGAGATGTCGCCGTCAGCCTTGAGGCTGATCGTGCCTGGGCTCTCAAGACTGATCCCTTCGGAGGTCATGGAGATCCTGTTTCCATCGCCGTCCTCGATGGCAACAGTCCCGCTGTCGTCATCGAGGGTCACAACCCTTCCCCCCGGTGTCTCAAGGGTGATGATCTTCTTTTCATCATTGAAGACCAGCCTCAGGCCGCTCCTGGTGACAAACCCTTTTTCAGGGTTCCCGTCCTTTGCCTGGAAAGGAGCGGGCTTTGCGCTGCTGTTGAACATCCCCAAAACGACCCCGTCCCTGGGGTCATCGTTGAGAAACCCGAGGAGCACCTCATCACCGATCTCCGGTCTGAAGAAGGAGCCCCGGCCCGCTCCTGCATCAACCGTTGCCACACGCGCCCATATTCCTTCTTCAGAGACCAGGGGCATCTGCACCAGCACCCTTTCCTCACCTGCGGGATCATCCTGGAGCTGGAGCACCACGCCGATCTGAAGGCCGCTCACAGAGGGCAGAAGGCCCGAGGCCGGCGGCTGGCTCACGCTGTTCTCCTCAATGAACCATCGGGGAGAGAGGCCGAACTGGGCGTCTGTGGTCCAGAGACCGCTGCCGAGCTCATGCCTCACCCCTGTGACCAAGGCCCTGCCGTTGAACCTGTTACCCACTCCCCCGAGCTCGATCATGTCACCGGGGTTGACGCCTGAGAAGCCGGTGAACCTCACCCTCCCCTGGGCCTTGGTAAGCCTCGATCTGAGGGTCTGCGCATCGGCCCAGGCCCTCAGCTCCTGCCCGGGCCGCAGGCCTGTGTGCCTCAGGGTCATTGTCTCCATACCCATGACATCAGCCAGATCTTCCGAGCCGATGTTTCCGGGAGCGGTAACCGGGATATCGCTGTTCTCAGAGGAGCGGAGCTCCTGGCCCGAAATATCCCAGGCCTTTGCTGTTGCCGAAGGGATCTGGGTCCTGGCGTCCATCTCAGCGTCAAACTCCAGGATGGTTGCGCCGTAGAGGAGGGATATGACCGGGTCTCCGGAGAAGTCAGGCTTCTTTATTGCCACAGAGCCGTCGTTGGTAAAGACGAACATCCCGTTCACCTCAGCCCTCGTAACAATGAAATCCCAGTCTGTTGAACAGAACTGGACCAGCTCTTCGTGCTGCACAGAGCTGGCCTCTATCTCCTTATCCAGCCCGTATCTCCCCATGATGGTGTCGAAGGCGTCGCTGTCAAGGGAGTCCCTGAAACAGGCGGTCTTCCTCTCCCCTGTCATCCGCACAGCCTCGTGCCTGCACTCGATCTGGAGCAAAGAGGGCTTGCCGTTCCTGACCCTGAGGCCATGCTTGATGATGATCCCGGCGAAGATGGCGGCATTGCTGGAGTGGTACCCTGCCCGGATCTCTATCCGCTTTCCGGGGACAAAGAGGTCTGTATTGCTTGCAGGGAAATCCTCCTGCGCCGGATCACCGTCAAGAAGAGTTATCTTTGCCGA
This sequence comes from Thermodesulfovibrionales bacterium, assembly GCA_041653575.1. Lineage (GTDB taxonomy): Bacteria > Nitrospirota > Thermodesulfovibrionia > Thermodesulfovibrionales > Dissulfurispiraceae > JBAZFD01. Next base: position 3,269 of record JBAZFD010000154.1, on the reverse strand, counting down.
GGAGATCCTGTTCACCATCTTCGTGACCGTTATGGACAGAATATGGAGCCCCGGAGGGATCTCCTGCCCGTCAACGACAATAGCGAAGCTGGGCATGTCCGAAGGGGCTGGAGTGGGGACGGCCCTGTCGGCGCTCATGGGCCCACCTTTTTCAGGGGAGGGAAGAATATCCTCTCACCGGGAGTGAGCCGCCTGAAGTCATTCAGCCCGTTCACCCTGGCCACCTCAAGGTAAAGCCTGTGGTCCCCGTAGATCTCATAGGCCATGATGGGAAGGGTGTCGCCATCCTTGACCACCCGGACATGGGTGAGATCAGGAGAGCTCTTGTCCTCCTTCTTCACCCTGGTCTGATCGTCGATGTTCTCCTTGAAAGAGGCGGTTATCACAGCCCTCAGGGGCGTTCCGTCGGGCCTGAAGAGCTTGTAGGTGATATCCGCCTTGAGAAGCACACAATTGGAACGCAGGGTTCCCCAGATGACCTGGAGATACCGCGGTCTGTGGATAGTCCCGTCATACCCCACAGCCTGAAAAAACTCCCTCACCTTCTGCGGGAGATCCAGCTTCGCGGCTGCCGCCCCTGTGCCGTCTATCATGAGCTTGAGGCTGTACTCCTGGGGCTTTATCCTCTTAAAGACCATGGGGCTCCCGGTGGTTCCGTCGCCGCTCTTGTCCTCATACTCCAGGTCATAGACCTGGGTGTACTCATCGGGGTTGAACATGACGGTGAACTCCCCTGCGGGGCTTCCGGAGTAGTCCGGCTTTGTGTAGGACTTGATCACCAGCTTCTCAAGCCCTCCCCTGTTTGAGCCTGCCATCTATCTCTCCCCCTTCTCCCTCAGGATCTCAAGGACCTGCTCCACGCAGTCGGCAATGATCGCCTCCCTGTCTGCCCCGGAACCTGAGGGGCCGGTCTGTCCGCCGCTGTCTCCTGCTATGACCGCACGGATAATAATCTCATTCACCTGAACAGGCATCTACACCCTCCTGAAAAAGTTATAGGACAGCTCCATTGTTTCTATCACCACAGCCCCCTCGCTGGCCTTGAAGTCCGAGACAGAGAGCTTCACCGGACGGGCCTTCACAAAGCTCCAGCCCATGAGGGGCTCGTGCTTCTCGTTGAGCAGGGTCACCAGTACATCCACCGGCGAAAACTCAAAGCTGTCGAGGCTCTCAGTGAACCAGTCGATGACCTTCGAGCCCGTAGCGAGACCCCTCTTGAGGACGAGGTTCCCGTACTTCGGCCTCGTGGGGAGGCGGTGGACAAACCTGTTCTCCCCTCCCTCGCTCAGCTCCTCGATCCCGATCTCTGTGGAGAGGCCCGAGACCTCCTGGAATCTCACATCAGCGCCTGCGCCGTCAAGGCCGAACTCCACCTTGAAATGAAACCCGAGGGGCGGATAGTCAGCCATGGGGATTACCCGTTCTCAATGTTCAGCCCTTCGTGGGCGATCTCGATGGACTCTATGGCCACCTCGTTGCCGGTGGCCTTCAGCCCCGGCCCCTCAACCTTCACCGGGAATGCATTGACCGCCTTCCAGGTTATCACAGGCTCATGTTTTTCATTGAGGAGACTGATGATCAGGTCCCGTCTCTCAGCCTTGTTCAGCTTGGTGCTGCTGAGCCACTGGAAGAACTCGTTGTCCTTGGCCACGATCCCCCTCTTGAGGGTGATATTGGCGTGCTTCGGTATTCCCGGCATCTTCAGGGCGGAGTATTCAGGGCTCAGACCGTCGCGGTATTCGACCACCTGGTGCTCCATGGTGAGGCCGGAGACCTCGGTGAACCCGAGGTTCGTCCCTCCCCACTGGACCTGGAAATGAAAGACAGGCAAAGGGTAATTAGCCATGGAACTCTCCTTTTATGGTGTATGAATTGTTCATTCTATGATTCCTGCATCTTGTGGTAGAACTTGAGGATGATGAACTCGGCAGGCCTCACCACAGCCATGCCTATCTCCACGTTCATCCTCCCCTCAAGGATGTCCTGGGCTGTCATGGTGATACCGAGCCCTACCTTCACGAAAAAGGCGTCGCCCGGCTTTGCGCCGACCAGCGCGCCGTCGCGCCATTTCTGGATGAGGTAGTTCTCGATCATGGACTTCACCTTGATCCAGGTGTTGGCGTCGTTGGGCTCGAAGACCGCCCAGTAGGTGGACTTCTTCACCGACTCCTCCACCATGTTGAAGAACCTCCTCACCGGCACGTACCGCCACTCGTTGTCATTCCCAGCCAGGGTCCTGGCCCCCCAGACAATGATCCCCCTCCCGGTGAAGGGCCTGATGGCGTTGACGGACTTCCCTGCCACAACGTCCACGTTCAGACCGTCCTGCTCCGAGTTGTCGATGAACTCGGTGACACCGGCCACGCCGTTGAGGCTCACATTGGCAGGCGCTTTCCAGACCCCTCTTGAGCCGTCCACCATGGCATAGACACCTGCCATGGCCCCACTGGGAGGGATGGTGGTGAGACCGCTGCTCAGTTTGTTGATCAGGTTCCTGTATACCGGGTGGGTCTCATAGAGGCTGTTCCCGAACTCAGACTCGTACGCCTCCGCTGACCTGAGGATCTGTGCCATCACGGCGTTCACCTGGCTGAAGACCGCTGTGATGCTCTTTTCAGCGGCCTTCAGCTTCGCCGCGTCGTCAGCTCCGGTGTAGATGGAACCGTCGGCTGCGGGGCTCGTGGCCTCAACGAAGATGGCCCCCCACTCGGGCGCAGCCATTGCATGGGCCTTGAAGAGATTGAAAGCGCCTGGCGTAATCTCTGTCTCCGCCCCCTTGTCATAGGAGATCAGCGTTGTCATGGCTGTCTTGAGCGGGCCGCTGATCATGCCCCTGATGTCGGTCATGAGCTTCGTCCCCTTGAGGGTGGAGGCTCCTGCTGTGAGCTTGTCTGCCTTCTCCGCGATGTTGTAAATGAAGGTAATGAGCGCCCCGAAATTGGTGTCCGTGACGGTGGTCTTGAAGGTATCCATAAGGGACTGGTACTTCGCCTTCAGAGAGCCCTTGCCGCTCACCAGTGAGGTGATATCCAGCTCGATCCTGGTGAGGTCATCCACTGCGTTGTTTAGGCTGGCCACCGTGGCCTTCACCTCGGCGCTGTCGGTGAGCGCCTCCATACCGACAACGCTTCCCCCTCTGGTGACCTTGCCCCTGATGTCCCTGTGCCTGATGTTTATGCCCAGGTTCGACCTGAGCCAGGGGGTATAGGCTGCTCCATACTTCAGGCTGTTGATGCCGATTTTGTCCCTGAACTCCTCAACACCCTTCT
>JBAZFD010000153.1:0-5485 GCA_041653575.1 Thermodesulfovibrionales bacterium | reverse complement strand
AAGAATGCCCTGGAAGCTCAGATGATTCTGAACCATAAAGCCGTAATCGAGATGTTGGTTGAGCAGGCCTCTGAGGTTGGTTTCAATCGTTATACCATTCTCAACATACATGCCCTGTTGTCGGACAACCTGCTCGCTGACCCCCAGGCTTGCGGACGCCTGCGCACCATTCCTGTGGCGATCGCCGGAACAGTTTATCATCCCCTGGAAGTGCCTCAATTGATCGAAGACTGTTTCCAGCAGATTCTCGACACAGCAGCCGCGATTCGGGATCCCTTTGAGCAGGCCTTTTTTGCCATGGTGCACTTGCCCTATTTGCAACCCTTTGAGGACGTAAACAAGCGCGTATCCCGGCTTGCTGCGAACCTGTCGCTCATCCGGGGGAACCTATGTCCGCTGTCCTTCGTGGACGTACCTGAGAGGGCTTACATAGACGGCATTTTAGGGGTATACGAACTGAACCGCACTGAGCTGCTGCGCGATGTGTTCATCTGGGCCTATGAGCGCTCCTGCGCGCGCTATTCGGCAGTACGACGGTCATTGGGAGAGCCCGATCCGTTCCGTATGCGTTACCGTTCTCTACTGACTGAGACTGTCTCCGGGATCGTGCAGGGCGGCATGGACAAGAAAACCGCCAACGCCTTCATCAAACAACGAGCGACTGATAAGGTGCCGCAGGAGGACCAGCCGCGTTTTGTCGAGGTGGTAGAAACGGAGGTCATGAATCTGCACGAGGGAAACATCGCCCGCCATCGCCTACGGTTGTCCCAGTTCCAGACCTGGAAGAGAACATGGAGCTAAGCCACGGTCAGAACAGGGTGAAAAGCAAGAACACAGCACTGACCATCAAGAAAATCTTTTCTCAGGAGTGTCCGGTTGAAATGGCACTCCTTCTCCGGTTCATATCTCCCATGCTCCGACAGGTTCTTTTTCCCTATTCGTAAATCCCATCTTTCCACCCTGTAAATATACTTTAGGAGGGCTTTAGCAAAATTAGCTTATTGTGTAATTTCTCCCGATTGACAGGAAAACTTTCTGGGATTTACTTCCGTAACCAATTGATTCTCCATCTTCTCCTGACTCATACTGTTCTTGAGGTAGGCCCTGTAACCATCATGATCGTGTGTCACGGAGGTGACCTATGAACATCCAAAAAGCTCTGGATCAATACGCAGAGCATCAGAAGGTTACAGTAAAGGAAAAAACAATGGCAAGCTATCGGAGGATTATGGAAAAATTTCAGGCTCAGTTCAGCGATCGGGAGATCGATTCCATAGGTGCTGACGAGGGTTGTCAGTTTCTTGAGAGCCAGACCCAAGGCTTGAGCAGGGCTACCCGTCGGCTGAAGTACTCCCAGCTCAAAGCCTTTTTTCACTTCACCATTGACGCGAACAACATGTAACCTTCAATGATGCAGAAGTTTTCTCTTGGGTGGAGCCGTACAGGCCCAAAACGCCCCGCACCTGCTTTAGAAACTACATCTTAAAGTTGCGGAAAGTTGAAACTAATGCGGACTACAGGAAGAACACCTCCTCGCCAACAGGAGGAATTTGCGTAGGACCGGGTTTCCAATTGGCACCACATCAAAAGGAGAGGGTCAGAGACCCTCTCCTTTTGGGGATGGCATAAGCCACATTTTCAACTTATGCCGGACAAATTTCACTTTATCTTTATGCCCGAATCGACAAGGCGAGAATCTCTAAATATCTATGTTCCTCGCTTCCAGGGCGTGTTTTGTGATGAACTCCTTTCGGGGTTCAACGTGGTCTCCCATGAGGGTGGTGAAGATCTCCTCTGCCTTCACGGAGTCCTCCACGGTAACCTGGAGGAAGGTCCTTTTTTCCGGGTCCATGGTAGTCTCCCAGAGCTGCTGGGGGTTCATCTCGCCCAGGCCCTTGTACCTCTGGATGGTGAGCCCCTTCTTTGATGACTCCGTTGCCAGGGCAAGGAGCTCTGTCACCGAGTCAACGGTCCGGGAATCTCCCTTGATCTCTATGGTATAGGGCGCATTGCCGAATATTGTTGTAACCTCTTTGTAGAGATTGCAGAGCTCCCGGTACTCGGAAGACTGGATGAATCCCAGCGAAAGGTTGAGTTTGTAGTTCTGCCTCCTCAGCTCCACGGAGTATGTGCCGTGCTCCTCATCAAACTGGATCTCTCCGGGCACTACAGCAGGTACCCTTTCCCTGATCCTCAGGATCAGCTCCTCAAGTGCTCCGGCGCTCATGAAATGATCCTTCTCCCCGTCTTTCTCCAGGAGGAACCGGATCACCTCTATATCTCGCCTCCTCCTGTCGAACCAGGAGATGAGTTTCTCAAAGCTGGAGATCTTCTTGAGATGGGGGACGAGCTTTTTCCCGCCCATTGCTCCCGAGGGGGTTATGACATGGATGTCTTCAGCAGCCAGCTCGAAGAGCATCTCCATGAGCTCAGTCTCGTTCTGCACATACCGCTCTGTCTTGCCGCGCTTTACCCTGAACAGGGGGGGCTGGGCAATGTAGAGGAATCCCTTTTCGATGAGATCAGGCATCTGCCTGTAGAAAAAGGTGAGCAGGAGGGTCCTGATATGGGCGCCGTCCACGTCGGCGTCTGTCATGAGGACGATCTTGTGGTATCTCGCCTTGAGGGCATCGAAGTCTTCAGGACCTATGCCTGTGCCGAGGGCGGTGATAAGGGTCCTGATCTCCTCTGAGGTGAGCATCTTGTCGAAACGGGCCTTCTCCACGTTGAGGATCTTTCCCCTCAGGGGAAGGATCGCCTGGAACCGCCTGTTCCTGCCCTGCTTTGCAGAGCCGCCTGCCGAGTCTCCCTCCACAATGTACAGCTCCGAACCGGCAGGATCCTTCTCCGAGCAGTCGGCCAGCTTGCCGGGGAGTCCGGTGTCCTCGAGGACACCCTTCCTCCTGGTGAGTTCCCTCGCCTTCCTGGCAGCCTCTCTCGCCCGTGAAGCCTGGATCGCCTTCTCGATGATCTTCCTGGCCACAGAGGGGTTCTCTTCGTAGTACCGGGCAAGGCTCTCGTTGGTGATGGACTCCACCAGACCCTTCACCTCGCTGTTGCCGAGCTTCATCTTCGTCTGGCCCTCGAACTGGGGGTTGGGGATCTTGACGCTGATGACTGCGGTGAGCCCTTCCCTGATATCGTCGCCGGATATGGATTCCTTCCCCTCCTTGATGATATTGGCAGAGAGGGCGTAGCTGTTCGATGTCCTGGTGAGGGCTGACTTGAACCCCACAAGGTGGGTGCCTCCCTCACGGGTGTTGATGTTGTTGGCAAAGGTGAAGATGTTCTCGGCGTACCCGTCGTTGTACTGGAGGGCTATCTCAACGGATATCCCTTCCTTCTCTCCTGAGATGTACACCGGCTGGGGATGGACAGAATTCTTGTTCTTGTTCAGGTGCTCCACGAAGGAGACGATACCGCCCTTGTAGAAGAAGGTCTGGGTCCTTTCAGTTGCTTCATCAGTGATGATGATCTGGAGCTCCTTGTTCAGGAAGGCGAGCTCCCTCAGCCTCTGGGCAAGGACATCATAGATGAACTCCGTTGTCTCGAAGATCTCGGAATCGGGCTTGAAGGTGACCTTCGTGCCCCTGCCCTTGGTTTTTCCCACAACAAGAAGGGGTCCTGTGGGGATGCCCCGCTCAAACCTCTGCTGGAAGACTTCGCCGTTCTGCTTGATCTCCACATCGAGCCATTCAGAGAGGGCGTTCACCACTGATATGCCCACACCGTGAAGGCCTCCTGAGATCTTGTAGGCCTTGGACTCGAACTTTCCGCCTGCATGGAGCTCGGTGAGGACTATCTCGGCAGCGGTCCTTCCATCGGGGTCTCCGGAATGGAGTCCTGTGGGGATACCCCTTCCGTCGTCAATGACCGTGCAGCTCCCGTCGTGGTGGAGGATCACATCTATGTTCGTGCAGTACCCTGCAAGGGCCTCGTCAACGCTGTTGTCCACCACCTCGTAGACCAGGTGGTGGAGACCATCTATCCCTGTGGAGCCAATGTACATGGCAGGTCTCGTCCTGACTGCGGCGAGGCCTTTGAGGATCTTTATCGACTCTGCCCCGTAAGCCTCCCTGGTGTTTTCATCCATGGGTTCTTTCAGCTCTCTATCGTCCATTTTGCTCGTTCCCCTGATATGCAGATAAAAGGTTTTTTACTCCGGGTTTCGCCCCTGCCATCTTCAATCCCTTGCCGTTTCTCAGAGCCTCATGGGCATGACTACGCAACGGTAATCCTCCCTGCCTTCCTCCATGATGAGGACCGGGCTCAGGGGCTCATTCAGCCTCATAACCACTTTGTCCGCAGCCATGACGCTGAGGATATCCAGGATGTACCGGGCGTTGAAGGCAAGGGTAAGCTGATCGTCAGCAGAGTATTCCATGGAGATCTCATCCTTTGCCTCCCCCAGTTCTGGGTTTGAGGCGGATATGACCATGGTGCCGGGACCGATCTCCACCTTCACGGCGCTGCTCTTATCCTTGGACATGATCGAGACCCTCCTGAGCGCCCTGGAGAGTATTTCCCTGTCAACAGTAAGGGTTTTTTCATTGTTTAACGGTATGACCTGCTCATAGTTGGGGTAGGTGCCCTCAATGAGGCGGGTAAGGAACTGGACATCGCCTACCCTGAAGAGGACATGGTTCTTGCCGATGGATATGTGGGCTGCCTCTGCGTCTCCCAGAAATCTCTTCAGTTCGGCAACGGACTTCCTGGATATGATCAGCCTCTTTTCCTCGCTGGGCCGGAACCCTGTCTCTGTGTCGGTGAGGGCCAGCCTGTGGCCGTCTGTTCCCACAACAGTCATTTTTCCATCGGGCTTTATATGAAAGAGGAGTCCGTTCAGCACATACCGTGTGTCTGACTCTCCTGCTGCATAAAGGGAGCGGTCTATCATTTCCTGGAGAAGGGCGGGCTCTATCTCCATCTCTTCCACCTCATCCTGGCCGGCTGAAAGGGCAGGCCAGACAGGAAACTCGTCGGAGGAGAGACAGGCAAGCTTGAACTGGCTCCTGCCAGCCTTCACCTTTACCCACTGGGAATCAAGGGACTCGATGGTCACGTCTCCCTCCATCTCCCTGACGATCTCGAAGAGCTTCCTTGCGGGGATGCACATCCTCCCGCCCTCTTCAACCTGGAGGTCTATGGGACCCTTGAAGGCGGTTTCAAGGTCCGTGGCGGTAATATAGGAGCTGCCGGCCTCCGCGGAGAGAAGGAAGTGGTTCAGTATGGGCATGGTGTTCTTCTTCTCCACTATGTTCTGGATGTCAGAGAGCTTTCTCTGTAATTCTTCCTTGTGCACCGTTACCTTCATAAGTGACCTCCGTTCTGAGTTCAAATGCCTATCTTTCTGATGATATTCTCAATGGTTTTATTCATGACTTCGTCCTTCCCCCTCTTTTCCTCTATCTGCTTGCAGGCATAGATGACCGTTGCATGGTCCTTGCCGCCGAAGCACCGGCCTATCTCGCTGAGGGAGAGCTGG
>JBAZFD010000152.1:1403-5540 GCA_041653575.1 Thermodesulfovibrionales bacterium | reverse complement strand
GTATACATGGAGCTTGCCGTGGGGCTGGGAGAGGTCCTTGCCTCAGGCGCTCTGAGAGGTCTCCCTTACCGGATGACATACAACACCAGGACCCATGAGCTGAAGATCCTCACCTTTGCCAGTTTCAGTGAAGCCCTCTGCCCCGGAGAGGCGGGGCTGGAGAGAAAGACGGTGGATTATTCAGAGGTGTGGCTTACCAGGGACGAAGAAGCGCGGGAGCGGCTTGCTTCCAGGCTGGCAGCCATCGCCCGGTTCATCGAGGGGAGCCTCGGCTTCCCCCAGGATATAGAGGGAGCAGTGAAGGGTGATGATATCTTTATCGTCCAGACCCGTTCCCAGCAGGGGCTGAAGAAAGGCTGAGCCAATGAGGATTACCGGCTTTCGCTCAGATCGGGATTTTTTGACAGTTTTAAGCTCGTTCCGTTACAGCCGCAAAACTCGCCCTTTGGGCTCAGACAGTTGCTGCTGTGGACACTTCACTTCGCAAAGAACTGTTTCAAAAAATTCCGAAAGTCGCTCAATCCGGCAATCCTCATTGGATATTGAAAAAGGCAATGGATAGACAAGCGCCGCGGCTTCTGGCCCTCTTTCAGAAGAGGATTGAGGGGGATGATGCCCTTCTCAGGCTGGCGCAGGCCAGGTTCAGGGAGGCAGGGCTGGGGGCCGAGTTCTATGCAGAAAAACCTGATGAGCTCCAATGGCTCCTCGGCTTCCGCCCCTCTTCTGATCTGCCTGTAACGGTTCATCTGAGCAGGGGGATTAATCTTCTCAGTGATGACTCCAGATTTCTTATCGCTGAGTTCTCCCGGCGGTTCGCCCATGATGTCTATGGCCTTGTCATCCATGACCAGGGAGCGGCTGCATCGGACCTTGAGGGATATCTCGCCGCTGTCAATGAAACTGCAAGGCTGCTGAAGGACGGACCACTGCTCTTCATCGAGTACGCCGTCGGCCTTGATCCTGACCGTTACCTGGAGATCTTCAGAAGGCTCAGGGATCTGGAGTCCGTCTCCGCCTGTATTGACACAGGCCATGTGGGGCTCAGGCAGGTCAGGCGGAGGTATTCTGAGATAGGCGGCGAAGACCCATTCAGTCTCACCCCTTCCGATCACTGCTTGAGCGATGCGGTGGATGATCTGGAAGAGGCTGTCCAATCCGCTCTCCCTGTCCTTCTCGGTCTTATAAAAGGGACTGGAGAGTTGAACAAGCCTGTCCATTTTCACCTGCACGACGGACATCCGCTGTACAAAGGGGCCTATGGGGTCTCAGACCACATGAGCTTTTTCTCTGAGATCCCCATTCCCTTTGAGCACAAGGGACGGATGATTCTGCCCCCTATGTATGGCCCTTCTGGCCTGCGGGAAATCGTAAAGACCTCCCTTGCTGTCCTCGATCCGGGTCTTCTTTCTTTTTCTCTTGAGATCCATCCTCCTGAGGGGCAGGAGCCCCTGGGTGAAAAGGAATCCCTCTCTCAGCACTGGCAGGACAGGAGCAATGCGGAGCGGATGAACCACTGGATCAGCGTTCTCCTCAGGAATCAGCAACTCCTCCTTGATGCGTGCAGAGACTGATTTTTTCCGCTATCATTGAAGGGGAGGCTTGATACAGTCACCGGAGGCGGTTATGCAAAAAAAGGGAAAGTTCATCCTCATGTCTGTTGCGGAATTCGGCCAGTGGCTTTCAGACAACAGGTTCAACCGTGTTGTCAGGCTTATCCAGAACCACCACACCTATAGCCCCTCGTATAAGGATTTTACGGGAAGCAACCATTTTGCGCTCCTGGAGGGGATGGAGCGTTTTCACATGGTGGAGAGGGGCTTCAGTGAGATAGCCCAGAACCTCACCATTTTCCCCGACGGGAAGATCGCGGTATGCAGGCCCCTGGACACCATCCCGGCAGGGATCAAGGGCGCGAACCAGGCAGGAATCTGCATCGAGAACCTGGGGAAATTCGACAAAAACGCCGATGCGATGACTGATAGCCAGAGGGAAGCGATCATTCAGGTCAACGCCCTCCTCTGCCGTGAGTTCCATATCCTGCCCTCAACAGATAGCATTGTCTTTCACCACTGGTATGACCTGAACACAGGGCAGCGCACCGATGGAGAGGGGACAACAAAGTCATGTCCCGGCACAGGATTCTTCGGCGGCAACACCGTGGAGGCAGCGGAGACCGGTTTCATCCCTTTGATCAGGGCGGCAGTTTCTTCCCTGGCTCCTGAGGAGGCTGAATCGCCCGATCTTGTGACTGCCGAGGTGACTGCCTTAAGCCTGAACGTGAGGAGCGGACCAGGCAGGTCTTTCCCTGTTGTAAAGTCCCTGAACAAAGGGATCAATGTCAGCGTCTGCGAGGAGTCCGGCGGATGGTTCAGGATACATTCCGCAGAGCAGCACTGGGTCTCAGGCAGGTATCTGCGATTCATCTGAAAACACCCTGAAGGCATTCAAAAATATCCAAGGAGACCAGCATGAAAAAGCCTGAAAAGATGATGATCTATAACCTCTTTCCCCTCCTGGCGGGAAAGTTCAGCGACTGGGAGAAGCACCTGGAGAGGGCCGCTGAGATGGGATTCAACTGGGTCTTCGTGAACCCCATACAGAAGCTGGGTAAATCGGGGAGCCTCTATTCCATTTCTGATTACTTCAGTATCAACCCTGCATTCCTCAATGAGACGAGCAAGAAGACACCGGAGACACAACTTCAGGAGGTGATAAAAAAGGCCGAGGCCCTGGGGCTCAAGCTCATGGTGGACCTGGTGATCAACCACTGTGCTGTTGATTCGCACCTTGTCACGGACCATCCCGACTGGTTCCAGCAGGAGAATGGCAAGCTCGTCCACCCCTCTGCGGATGAAAACGGGAAAAGGGTGGTCTGGCGTGATCTTGTCCGGTTTGACCACAGGAGCACGAAAGACAAGGAGGGTCTGAACCGGTTTCTCATGAGTGTTGTGGACTACCTCACCGGCCTGGGTTTCAAGGGCTTCCGGTGCGACGCAGCCTACCAGGTGCCCAAGGGGCTCTGGGAGAAGATCATCAGGGAGACGAGGAGCAAGCATTCAGACATCAGCTTTTTTGCAGAGACACTTGGCTGTTCTTCCGACGAGACAAGGAAGACGGCTGAGGCAGGCTTTGACTATATTTTCAACAGCGTGAAATGGTGGGACTTCCACGGTGCCTGGCTTATGGAGCAGTACCACCTCACACGGCAGGTAGTTCCCTCCGTCGGGTTTCCCGAGAGCCATGACACAGTGAGGCTCTTTACCGAGCTGAATGGAAATCTTGAGGGGATGAAACAGCGGTATCTCTTTTCCGCCCTTTATTCTGCAGGGGTGATGATGCCCATGGGATTCGAGTTCTGTTTCAGGAAGCAGCTCCATGTGGTAAAGACAAAACCGGCTGACTGGGAGGAAACGGACTGCGGTCTTGCCCCCTTTATTAAAAATGTGAACGGGATCAAAGGCGCGTACACGATCTTCCAGGAGGATGCGCCCACAGAGGTCTTGCCTTACCATAATCCCAATATTCTCTTCCTCTGGAAGGCCTCTGTCTCTTCTTCTGAAGAGGCCCTGATTATTCTCAACAAGGATATCCACAACAGGCAGGAGTTCTACGTGGACAGCCTCTACCAGTTCGTCCAGTCAAAGAACCCCCTGAAGGATGTCTCTCCTGAGTATCCCCTGGACTACCTCCCCACACCCTTCCACTATGAGCTCAGGCCGGGCCAGGCGATTGTCCTGGTGACGAAGAGATAAGGTCGATGTGTTTGCATGGGCGGTCCTGCTGGGCCGCCCAAAAGGGGTGAGAATATTTAACCTCACTGCCTCTCTCCGTTATACTATCAGTCGTCCATAAAATCATGACCTGGAAGGCTATATGATCTATCTGCGAAATGTAACGAGCCTCAGACTCGATCCTGAGAAATACGCCTGCTGCGGCAGGCGCTTTGACGGCATTCTCATCTGCAAGACCTCCTCCTGTAATTGCAGCAGGACGGCGGAAAGGAGGTGCTGCTGATGGAGCGGATTCCCCACAAGAACGGACGTTACGAAACTCCTTCCCAGCGAATCGGCATCCTGGCCAGGCTGAAACCATCCCTTCCTTTTTACCTGAAAATGGCGCGGATCGTTTTCATTGCCA
>JBAZFD010000152.1:0-1393 GCA_041653575.1 Thermodesulfovibrionales bacterium | reverse complement strand
ATTGCCAGCGGGCAGGCGAAGAGGGGACGGTATCCCACAGCCCGGTGGGCCGAGAGCAGCCGTGCGATTCTCACCGCCCTGGAGAGCGTTGGGGTGAAGGTGGAGATAACAGGGCTGGAGAACATCCTCTCTGTTGAAGGGCCCTGCGTGTTCATCGGCAACCACATGAGCACCCTTGAGACCTTTGTCCTGCCCGCCATTATCGCTCCTTTCAAGGATGCGACCTTTGTGGTGAAGCAGAGCCTTGTGGACTACCCGGTGTTCAGGTTCGTCATGCGCTCGCGGAACCCGGTCACTGTGGGGAGGTCAAACCCCAGGGAAGACCTGAAGGCGGTCCTGGAAGGAGGCGCCGAGAGGCTGAAGGAGGGGAGGTCGATGATCATATTCCCCCAGTCCACCCGCTCTGAGCGGTTTGACCCTGCCGAGTTCAACAGCATCGGGATAAAACTGGCGAAAAAAGCAGGGGTCCCGGTGATTCCCATAGCCATGAAGACCGACGCCTGGGGCAACGGGAGGCTTCTGAAGGATTTCGGCAGGATTGATCCGTCAAAGGCGGTGCATGTCGCCTTCGGCAGCCCCATGACCATCAAGGACCGGGGCACAGAGGAGCACGAAGCGATCATTTCCTTTATCCAGGCGAAGCTGAAGGAGTGGGGTGGCTGATCCTGCTTCCCCTCCCTCAGGGGAGGGGAGTTCCGAAGGGAATCTTGCAGCAGGACGACTACAGCTCAATGTGGTTGTGGCACCTCTTGGTGCAGGCCCTGGAACAGGCCTCGCAGCCTATGCAGTCTCCGGGATTGGCAACGGACATGACCTTGTTTCCCATGTCGTCGCCGAACTCGTCGTCACCCTCGAAGGGTTTCACGATAAGCTCCATCACGTTCCTGGCGCAGACCTTGAAGCACCTGCCGCAGCCGATGCATTTGTGCACATCAATGGAATCCAGGAACCGGGGTGTCCAGCTCTGCCCTCCCCGTGTGTATCCGACAACCTTTTCCATAATTTCCTCCCTTGCAGGGGCGTCAGCGTTAAAAGCTGACGCCCCGTTGATCTATACGATAGCCTCGCCGTTCAGCTCTCCTGTCCTTACCCTGAGTGCGCCTTCCACGGGGGAGACGAAGATCTGCCCGTCGCCGGGTCTCCCGGTCTGGTTCACCCTGATAAGGGCCGTCACCACAGAGGTCACCACATCGTCAGGCACCACAATGGTAAGGAGCCTCTTGGGGATATAGAGCGCCACCCTGGGAAGGGCGTGCTCCAGGGCGTATGTCGCAGGTGTGGGGGTGAGCTTCACCCCTGCCCCGAGGCTGTCAGGCGTCTCAGAGTCAGCCTCAGCCATCGATCCCCTCCGCTTTCCCCTGCCCTCCTCGCTCTGGATGGTGAGGGGGGGATA
>JBAZFD010000151.1:0-5540 GCA_041653575.1 Thermodesulfovibrionales bacterium | reverse complement strand
ACCTTCCCTTTACCGGGGGGTCAGATGCCCATGAACCTTCCGACGTGGGCTCATGCTTTACGGAGTTCTATGATCCTGTCACAGAGGAGAATCTCCTCTCCCTTCTGAGGGCGGGAAACTACAAGGGGATTGACACAAGAAAGACCAGCAGGGCATCCTTTCCCTACACCTGGTAAGCTGGATTAATCAGGCCCTGTCCATATACAATAAAACCTATGACTGAACAGAAATCCCCATCGCGTCCCCGTTTTCCTGAAGATGAAGAAAAGCAGCCGTGGCTCCCCCTGCTCCTCGACGCCTATGCGGTCATTGATGAGGGTGTAGGAAAGGCAATTGAGGCGGTAAAGATCCGCCGCGGAGCTGCTCTTGCCTGCTCAAAGGGCTGCTCGAACTGCTGTATAGCCCTCAGCGACATCCCCATATACCCCCTTGAGATGGTCGGTATATACTGGTATGCCGTTGAAAAGCTCACCGGAGATGAACGGCTGATCCTGCTGAAGAACCTCACCGGGCACAAGCCCGGAGCCCCCTGCCCCTTCCTCATAGAGAAGACCTGTTCCATCCATCCCATGAGACCCATTGCGTGCAGGCAGTTCAATGTCTTCGGTTCTCCCTGCTCCGACGGTGAAGACCCTTTTCACACCATGAGGAAGGATGTCCTCACCCCCTGGGTGGAGTACACCAACAGGGCCTTCTCCATTATGCTCCCCTTTTACGGGGTGACTGATGAGGCTATGAAGACAAAGGTGATCAAGGAAGGCCTTCTCCATACCCAGGTCCGTGTGCTCCAGGAGCTTCCCTGGATAGAGCTGGCAGGACGGATGGAAAAATTCGATCTCACAGGCTCTTCCCAATAGGCCATGGATATTGAAAAACTGAGCGCCCTCCTTGAGATGGTCCGTGAGGGGAAAACCACGGTCAATGAAGCCCTCCTGCGTCTCCGGAACCTCCCCTTTGAAGAGATGGGCTTTGCTGTTGTGGACCATCACAGGGGTCTGAGAAACGGCATCCCCGAGGTGATCTACGCCCGCGATAAAAATCCTGATGACGTGGTCTCCATCGCCCGGTCCATGCATGAAAAGAGCGGACGCTTTCTCATCACCAGGGGATCTGAGGGCATCTACAACGCCTTAGGCATAAAAGAGGCTGTTTTTCACCCCCGCTCAGGCGTGATTCTCTGCGGAGAGGCCAAGGAAAAAGAGGGAGAGATCCTTATTGTCACTGCCGGCACATCGGACATCCCTGTGGCAGAGGAGGCTGAGCTCACTGCCTCCTACCTGGGGAGCATGACAGTGCGGGTCTTTGATGTGGGAGTGGCAGGCATACACCGCCTCATTCACCACAAAGAGAGGCTTACAGAGGCAAGGGTAGTTGTCGTTGCTGCCGGAATGGAGGGGGCTCTCCCCTCTGTTGTAGGAGGCCTCACGGACAGGCCTGTCATCGCCGTACCCACCTCAACGGGATACGGCACCAGTCTCGGAGGAATAACAGCCCTCTTTGCCATGCTCAACTCCTGTGTCCCCGGCATCGCAGTCATGAACATAGACAACGGCTTCGGAGCAGGCTGCCTCGCCCACAAAATCAATATGATGGGAAAAGGATGAATAAAAAGGTGAGGGAACACCTCACCCGGTGATGACTCTCTTCTGCTTTGAGGCAACCTGAGGAGGAATTCCTCCGGCTGCTCTTTCGTGCTACTTCTTCCCTGTTTTCCTGGCCTCGTGCCATCTCGCATCCGACCGCTCGTGAGGTCTCTCTTTTGATGCGGCTGCCTCAACAGCCTTTGCGTGCTCGGACTCCTGCCTGCCGCTGAGAAGCCTCTCGGCTTCAAGCCAGTGATCCATATCCCTGCCGTGAGCCTTGCCGCTCTTTTCAAAGAGATCGTAGGCCAGCTTCTGAATTTCCTCGTGTTTTTTCATGTCTGCCTCCAGAGTGTCGTTGCCTGCCCGGCTTCTTTCCTGATTATATAAAGCTTCCAGTAATATGCAAATTATAGCAGGTTTTAAAACCGGCTGATACCATAGGCGTGGCAGAAAAAATAATGAAAGAGGGGTACCGGAACCGACGTGGGATATTGAAACAACTCAATCCCCTGCCTCTCCGGCACCCCTCTTTTTTCAGGCTGAACGCACGGTTCAGCAGGAGGGTCCTCATCCTCCGCCAAAACCGCCGAAGGATCCTGAAGATCCTAAGCCGGCCCCTCCAAGGGAGCAGAATGAGGAGACTTTCTTCTTCACATCAGCTGAACCGCATTTCGGGCAGCGGGTATCCTTCTCAGCAGTGATGCTCTGAAGGACAGAAAAGACTTCCTGGCATCCGTTGCAGACATATTCATAAATGGGCATTGGTCACACCTCCTTTCTTTTACAGGATTATCAGGCTGCCATGCCGGACAAGCCATGGTTCGACAAGCTCACCATGACAGATTGCATACCTATTCAGGATTGCACAAACAGCGGGAGAAAAGCAAAAAGAACAGGGCAGAATCTCAAAAGCATGAAGACGCTTTTTCTCTATGGTAAAGCTGTGGTCAGGCTGGGGTCAGGCTTTTGTTTGTGCGATTAAGCTCTTCATGCCTTTTAACAGCTCCCGGCATTCCGCTTCGACTGCATGGTTTGTCAGATTCGACACTACCGAGATATCCCTTTTCAAGATCCCTGACAAATCAGCCAGCGTATATCCCATTTCTCTCCCAATAGCTGCCAGCACACTCCGGGCGATCCTCAACTCCAAACTCCGTTTTCGTGACACGATGATTGCCTGGTCAATGCCGGTCACTTCCTCAATCGTCTGAAGTAATTGCTCCAGGGGAATCTTTGGCAAGATCCGCTCATTACTGCTGATTTTCCGCTGCATCTCTTCAATAAACTCTTCACCTCCGACTATCTGCTGTGCGACAGTCTGATAGAGCACCTCTTTATCATCAGGCGCTTCTTCAGCCATGAACTCACGGTAAAGCCTCCTTGCTTCGGGCATCTTGCCAGAAAACAGCCGTAATACCTGTGAAGCGCTGCATAGTCCTGCCCTGTTCCCCAGATATTCTCCATGGCTGCTCCAGGGATAAACGTCCGCCTGATCCACTATTTCTGCCCGTACAGGATTCATGTGGATATACCGGACAAGGGCCAGCAGATAACTGTCTTTGTCGCAGAGATATGATTTGTACCGTCCTTGAAACAGATGCCCCACCTTGCCGTATTTTCTGTTGAAATACTGCGTGTAGGTGAAGTTCAGAAGCTGCATGATACGGGATATCGGCTCTTTCCGGGTCTCCATGAGGAGGTGGACATGGTTATCCATGAGAACATAGGCATAAAGCTCAAAGCCGCATCTCTCCATGTAGGTTTGCAGCTTTTCAAGGTAGACACGCCGATCCTCATCGCTGAGAAAGATATCCTGCCGCTGGTTGCCTCTGACTATCAGGTGATAGAAGGCTCCTTCATACTGTATCCGGGGCTTTCGTGCCATAACACTTCCAATTATACACCACCACTCGCATAAACGAAAGCCTGACCCCTTTTTCTACCTCCAAAGGGGACTAAACTGTTACCTCATTTTCGCTTCAAAATGTCTGAAACTTTTTTTACAAAGATTGTTCTTGCCTTTTCTGGATCTTTTGAATTTATACATTCTATAGACATTTTTATTACTTCTCTCCAGAGAGCTTCAGTCCAATCTATTGAATCATCGTCAAAAGTGAAAATAATTTCTTTTAAAAGATCTGCATATTCTGTTTTTTCTATCAGCCAGTCATCAGATGTTATTACTTCAAAAATCCACTCCCTAAATTTTAAAAAACTTATTTTTTGACTGTTTAGCTCATCAAGTCTTGTTTTTAGAACCGCTTTGTCTAATATTCTTGTATTCACCAGATTACTCCGTTGAAATAAATTTAAATTTTCTATGTTGAAAATAGCCTGCCCTATCATAACTATCCTTATAGATTTTTAGAGTTTTGCCATCATCGTTAACGAATTTTGTGTAAATAGCGCGAGACTCACCACCAGCGCTACCCGGAACTTCATAGCTGACTCGTAAAAATTTCCCATTTTTTTCAACTTGTGAGTTAATAGCTCCTTTAGGTGCTTTATTTAAAAAACGTTTGATGGATGATGAAGCCTCTTTCCCTATCTCTTCCAAAGCTTTTTTACCCATTTTCGCTGCAACAACGGCCCCTTCTTTCTCAGGCCCTCCTATCACATCCGTTGCCAAACTCAGAATCCCCATTACCATATCTATCTGAGAACTGGGACCATCATCATGGGTCAGAGAATAGAAGTCAGTATAGAGGGAGTTCATAAGACTTTGAGGGAAGGAAGGCGCACTGCTTATCGTCCCATATTGAGCCGCACTGGTAACTGCTGTCGAACTGCTTCCACTCCCACCCGAGTTACCTGAGCCATGGGAGTACGAGGACATGGACGAAAACGGATCTCCTGTGGATACGGACACGGAAATCGTTACATCGCCGTAGGTGACACTGCTGCCGTACCCTGAGGATGAGGAATAATACGACGGACTGCTGTCTTTATATCCCCCCATCCAAATAAACATCTCTTCATGCCCCGTGGGATCCACATAGTTCACCGGGTTATTCCCGCAGTAGCTGTACCTGTTCAGATCCTGGGGGTCGCTGGGGTCGGGCACTATCGTGTCTGCGGTGATGAACCTTCCCAGGTTGGGGTCGTAGAACCTGGCGTTGTAGTAGTCAAGCCCTGTCTCTGCATCCTCTTCCTGGCCGGTGTATTTGTACGGGGTGACTGAGCCTGTGTTCGCCCTTACCTTGCCATAGGGGAAGTAGTATATCTCCTGAACCTTCACTCCTTCCTGGTCGGTGATGACCCCGGTGCTGCCCAGGTGGTCGGTGTGGTAGTAGAGCACACTGCTGCCTGTCTTTTGGGCTATGATCCTTTCACCGTCGAAAATGTACTTGGTGCAGGCCCCTCCCACGGTGCACTCGAAGTGCTTCCCGAATGAGAGGATCGTGGCGCCGGGGGTGATCTTCTTGACTCTCTGGCCGGTGTAGTCGTAGACGCTGGCAACGGTTCCGTTTGCTGTTCCATAGGCTATGCTCACCGGTCTGTTGTCGTAGTCGTAGGTGATGGCCTTGCCGTTTCTGGTGATCATGTTGCCGTTGGGGTCGTAGCTGTAGCTCAGGGAGCCTGCCTGCAGGACGGCGTGGGGCTGCGGGCCGCCATAGGTGTAGGTACCCATTTTTGAGTTGTAGGTCATGTTGCCGATCTCGTCGTACCGGTAGATAATCCTTCCTGCTGTGCCGCCGTAGACAGGGCTCTCAGCCCTGGTAAGCCTGTCGCGGTGGTCGTAGGTAAAGGCCTGGTTCCTGGTGGTGTCTGTGGGGTCTGTGTCGTCCGCTATGGCCAGGATGTTGCCCTTGCTGTCGTAGCCGTAGGTGAGCTTCTGAAGCCCTGCCATGCCCACTGCTGTTTCAATGCCCAGGAGCCTGTTGTTTTCGATATAGTACTGGTAGTTTGTTGTGACCCCGTTGGCGAAGAGGACGTTGCCGGGCTGACCCAGTGCGT
>JBAZFD010000150.1:0-5549 GCA_041653575.1 Thermodesulfovibrionales bacterium | reverse complement strand
GCGCAGCAGAGTTGCTGAACCGCCTCGGATGGGGCAGGGCCACGCCGTTACCCACCGCAGTGGGGCAGAGATCCTCCCTCTCCATAATCGAGGCAAAAAGCTTTTTTGCGTCAAGGTCGGGAACCTTTGCCCTGATCCGCTCCAGGCAGAGCTGAATCGCCTCAGCCTTCGTACCGGAGGGGATATCGTCGTGAACGCCGCCGCGCTGGAGGAACCCGACCACAGAGATGAGCTCCTCATCCTCGTCGGGAGACTCCTTTTCAGCGGTGGCAACAGAAAACTGCCTTGTGTCCTCCATCCATGACCTGATCTCCAGCCGGTCAAAACGCCACTGGCCGCCGACCCTGAAACAGGGGATGGTCTCGTTCTGAATCATCCGGTAAATGGTCTTTTCAGAGAGATTCAGGAGGGTTGCAACGTCTTTTACACTGAGATTCATTGTCCTCGATTCAGCAGTTATGGCTATCCTTTG
This sequence comes from Thermodesulfovibrionales bacterium, assembly GCA_041653575.1. GTDB lineage: Bacteria > Nitrospirota > Thermodesulfovibrionia > Thermodesulfovibrionales > Dissulfurispiraceae > JBAZFD01. The sequence continues at coordinate 5,077 of JBAZFD010000150.1, read as the reverse complement.
CCTTATTTGTCCAAAATTGTCCGGATTCAGGAAACTAATAATAATAGCAACAGGCCGGCGCTGTCAACAGGTTAATACCCACATAAATCATTCTTATCTCATTCCAGCTGAAGACCTCTTTATTTCAGCCCTCTCTGTTGATCCTGCCCTTTTTGGAGCTATAATTTGCAATAAGGATAGGGACTCCTATTGCCTTAAAGGGTGCAGGCAGGATCTGCGAACTTCTCTCCGGCAGGTTTACGGCTGGAAAGGCTGGCGCATTAGAGGGCTCTCTTGGGGCAATCCTTGCTGTGAAGTTTCTCCCGACGAAAAAATATTCTGAGGGACTTGTTCTTAAAATCTCGCCGGAGAGGAGGTGATATAAAGGTAGTCGGTACGATAGCATAACCGACGCTCTTCTGTTCTGGTGTCGGCTATAGGAATGGGTTTGGCTGATTACAAAACAAAAAAGGCGGTGTCCCATGACTGAAAGGAACAGGAGAATATTCATAAGCGACATACATATCTCACACGCACCTGAAATAGGGCCAGGCAAGCACGATTATACCTGGCTGCAACAGAAAGACTCTGACGCTTTAACTAATTTTTTAAAACACGTGAATACCCGGCAGGATGTCGAAGAAGTGATCTTTATCGGAGATCTGTTCGACAACTGGGTTGTCCCGGTGGATGTCGAGCCCCCGACCATCGATGAAATAATCACAACGCGGAAAAAGAAAAATGACCCTCTTATAGAAGCGCTGTTTGATTTGTGTCAAAACCAGAATATCCGCGTGGTTTGCCTCCCCGGAAACCATGATATGGAGCTGACGGCGGAAGTGGTTGCAAAACATTTCGGAAAAGATTCAGAAGAACGGCCAAAAATGATTTTTGGTGGCACTGCGATCTGGAATGCCGGCAGTAGTGTCTATCGATCGAGCCGCCTTCTATCAGAGCATGGAAGTGCGCACGCAATGTTCAATGCACCTGATCCTGTTAACAATCCCGGCGTCCGGCTACCGCTGGGTTACTACATTTCGCGGGTAGCGGCTACCAAGACTCACAACACCGGACACAGCGACCGTCATTGGTGGACTTATGCTGACGATATACTGGAAATGGTAGGGCCTGAGAAATTAGCCTCTTCCGTATTTGAGGCAATTATGGGGGAGGCGCACCTCCCTCTCGACACGGAAATCATTATGCCTAAACGCAACGGCCAGGACATGAAGGTCACCGCTCAGGAAATATTGACGAGATACGAAAATCTTTACAGCCAATGGAAGGAACGCGTGGGCGCGGGCATCGCCTTCAAATCGATCTTGGCGGAAATCGGCTATCTCGATGACGCAGCCGACCGGTTGTGCAAAAAGCATGACACCAATATCGTAATTTTTGGCCATAGTCATGATTGGATATTGGACAAGGACTCTTGGTTTGTTGAGGACCGTATCTATGCCAACTGCGGAACCTGGTGCGATTCCCCCAGGAAGCCATGGACCTACGTAGAAATTGAAACCCTTAGAGACCAAAACAAACGTTGGGTTCGCGTACAGGAATGGATGGGCGACATGCCAGGGGAAACACTTAAAGAAGCATACGTAACTCTTTAGGGGAGAACTATGAAAATCGACATTCATTTTCACATGACGGGGAATGGCAAGGACTTAAAGAAGATACAAGAGGACGTCTATTTCAACCCTGATGACAACAACCTCTTCTTCACGCGCGTCCTCTACAACCTTGTTAGTGAAGAGCTTATGAGGATGGAGGGAGACCTTGACAGAGACGGCCAGATCTCCACGCAGGAGTATATAAATCTATGCTATAAGGTGGTATCTGACTCTGAAGAGCTGGATGCTGTCGTCATTCTGGGATTAGACGGACTGTTCAGCCCAAAAACAGGACTACTGGACGAAAAAAAGACTGATCTCTGGGTTTCCAATTGTTTTCTCTCTAAGGTCGTGAGGGAGTTAAACGATAGGGCAGGAAAGGAGACGGATCCTGCGAAGGTGAAGAAGTTTTTCTATGGGGCATCTGTGAGTCCAAACAGGGCGAATTGGGAGGAGGAAATGGACACCGTTGTCAAGGATCCCTATGCTGTACTCATGAAGCTCATCCCTTCCACCCAGCATGTCACCCTCATGGACAGCAGGCATACCGAGCTTTATAAAACACTGGCACAGCATCGACTGCCTCTTCTATGCCATGTGGGGCCTGAGTATTCTTTTCCTGAAGGGATCAGGAAGAAACGGCTTGACAATTTCCGCTTCCTTGAAAAGCCTCTGGATTGCGGGGTCACTGTTATTGCCGCTCACTGTGCAACGCCTGTCTTCCCTGTCATTGACAGGAACGAGATAAGAGAGTTTTACAGATTCATGAAGGCAGCCAATTCAGGCGGGGTAAAGCTTTATGGGGATACTTCCGCATTTTCCCTTTCTACCCGTCTGCCCATTCTTCAGGAGGTTCTTGAGACCTTTCCTCCTGAATGGCTCGTCAACGGATCAGACTTCCCTATCCCGATAGACGGATGGGCACATCTCCCCTTTTTTTCTCCGGATGTGGATATTCGTGAATACATAAACATCCAAAAAACGGTTAACCCTTTGGACAAGGATGTAAGGATCAAGAGGGCCTTCGGGTTCTCAGACAGCATATTAGAGAATGGAGGCGAGGTGCTTCGCCTGCCATAGTCTATCCGACAAGGGCGCCTGTATCAAGAAGAGACAACACTGCCTCACCTGAAAGCCTGCCTCCCTGATGGTGGAGATGCTCTCGTCCCTGTGGGAGGGGCCTTTTCCTTCAACAGTAGTGGGAGGCAGCGAGTTTATCCTGGTGCCGGGAGCCGCCTACACCGTCAGGGAAGCCATCCCCACCATGGAGTACCGCATGCCCTGAACTACAGCTCACAAAAACCGGATTCTCCGGCTTGATCAGGGAATCCTTCCTTTACCGGGTATCCCATCCCACTCATGCCTCCTGAAAAGGACGCAGGAAATCCAGCGACATCCAGCCGTCAATAACTCCGTCACCTTGCAGGTCAACGGCGGCCCAGCCGTCTTTTTCCTTTGCCACGAAAACCCGTGTATTTTCCGGGAGTATCTGCAAAGACTCAAATGCCGTCCCCGCTCCTTCGCGCAACTTGAGGCCGCTGCGAGCAGTAACCACGTAAACTACGCGTGTATCGTCGGCATGAACGCTCTGCGGCATGTCCGGGCTGTTCAAAAAGGGATCATCGGAATCTGATTTCAGCCACAGCTCAGCCTCGGCAGCACGCCGCCTCACTAACCCCTTCAGCGTGACTTTCCTGCCGGTTCCCGGATCAGTCGCCTTGACCCATTTTGCCAACTCAGTCGGCACTGCGTCATAACTACCGGCATTGAGGCGGTGCAATAACGTACTGCTTTCGAAACTTCCGACGCCGACATTGAATACAAAACTCACTAAAGCCGAGAACTGGTCATCAGTCAATGGGACACGAGTCAGCCTCTCCACCTGCTCTCCGGCTTCCGCTAAATCCTGACGCAACAGATCCCCAGCCTCTTCCTCGCTGACCGCCATACCCGGCTTCACGCCACGCGTATGACCCCAACCGATGGTCCAGACGCCAGCCGGGCAGCGGTATGCCTGCGTCTTTAAACTTTCAAACCCTTTCACCAGCTCAACTCCCTCCTGATTCGCTTGTCTCGCCATACATTTTCCTCCTGGAATCTGAGTTAACAGGCTGCTGCACTCATGAGCTGACGGCGGGAATAGCCGTCGCCTTTGCCGGAAATCCCTTCTCCATCTCTATGCTTGCCTGGCAAGTTATGGGCGTTGAGGAGGATCATCTCCCTTTCACTCTTCGCTTGGTTTTTATTCAGTACCAGTGCTGAGCTGCTTCAGGGCACTTGTCCTGACGGGGAAGCGGTTGTTGCCTCTTCATTTGCGACTTCCATACGGTTGCGTCCCTTTTGTTTCGCCCGGTAGAGTGCTGCGTCCGCGGCGCGCACGAGAGAGCCCGGCTCCCCTCCGCCTCCCTCACTGCTCACTGCCACTCCGAGGCTGATCGTGATCGCTATCATCCCTTCTGAGGTGTCCATACTGTTAGCAGCCACCGCTGTACGGAGCCTTTCAGCCGCATCTGAAACGCCCTGTGCGGTGTCTTCAGGCAGTACAATCAGAAACTCCTCTCCTCCGTACCGGCCTATCGCGTCATAGGGCCGCAGCAGTGAAAGCATCCTTTTTGCGGTCAGGCGGAGCACAACATCGCCTGCCATGTGTCCGTAGGTGTCGTTAACATTCTTAAAATGATCAAGATCAGCCATGATCACCCCGACGCGAGTTTTCTGGCGTTCAGCCCTGGCCAGCTCAACCGCCAGTATGCGAAGGATTTCCTCATGGTTCCAGAGAGTGGTGAGAGGATCGTGCGTCGCCTTTTCCCGCTGAATCTCACGGGCTGCTATAAGCTCATCCTGCAATTCAAGAATGCGCCTTCCTGCGCGGATGCGGACCCGCAGTTCATTGGACTTAAAGGGCTTGGTAATGTAGTCATCGGCTCCGGCTTCCATGCCGGCGACGATATCCTCCTCACGCTGCAGCGCCGTAAGGAGGATTATGTATTTGTAAGGTTCACTCATCTCCTCCCTGACCTTCCGGCAGACCTCCACGCCATCCATGCCCGGCATCATCCAGTCGAGAATAATGAGCTGCGGAGCTCCTTCGGCTATCAGGGCCTGGGATGCCTCATTCCCGTCCTTGGTAACAACCACGTCATACCCCCACTTGACCAGCTTCGCCTCAAGCAGGCGCCTTGAGACAGGATCATCTTCTGCAATCAATATCTTCATCGCACGCTATCCACGGATTTTCTGAGCGCCTCTTTCAGACGCGCCATCTCCTCTTCAAGAGCGGCATAGGCCGTCTCTGCACCGGAGAGCTCGCCCCTCTTGCCTGTCATCTCCAGTTCAAGAGCCCTTTGGACGACGGCACGGGCGCCGAAGTTGCCGGCAGAACCTTTCAGTGTATGGGCGGCACGGCCAAGAGCTGCGGCGCTTCCTTCTTTAAGGGCGTTATGGATCTCTCCCATCAGTTTTGGGCAGTCTTCCAGAAATATCCC
>JBAZFD010000149.1:3562-5550 GCA_041653575.1 Thermodesulfovibrionales bacterium | reverse complement strand
ATATTCATGTGCGTACCAGGATAAAAAGGCTTCGATTGCGATTGAGGACGGACGTGTTATTGCCGGGGATTTTCCGCCCCGTCAGCTTCGGATGGTGCAGGTTTGGGCTGACATCCACAGAGATGAGCTGATGGCGGACTGGGAGCTTGCCATTGCCGGTGAGGAGCCCTTTCGTATCGCGCCGCTTCAGTAAGGAGGATAGCATGGAAATGCTGCTTGATGTCATCAGCGTAAAAACCAGGGACGACTATACTCTGGAGCTCGTCTTTGAAAATGGGGAGAAACGCATATTTGACATGAAACCCTTCCTCGACAGAAAGCCCTTTGTCAAACTCCATAATTCTCCGCTTTTTTTCAAAGCCTCCGTCCAGTTCGGCACGGTGGTCTGGCCGGGGAATATTGATATTGCACCAGAGACGCTATGGGTACGGTCAGTACCGGCCTGACGACGGACTGACTATGCATTGGGACGTAAAATTCGTGAACCCGCTGCCTGACTACAGGATATACGTTGAAATTGAGGATGGGCGCAGAGGCATTTTCGATATGAAGCCCTACCTGGATAAAGGCGTTTTCCAGGAGCTGAAGGATGTGAGTTATTTTAAAATGGTTGGTATCCTTTTTGGGGCAGTCACCTGGCCACATGAGCAGGACATTGCCCCTGAAACCCTGATTGCCGGAATTCAGCCGGTAACCTCTTCCGGCGATGTTTCTGCATAACCAGGGAGAGGAGAGATATGGCAATGCTGCTCGATGTCATCAGTAGGTTATTGATCGAGCGTAATTTCAGAAGGATTCCCGACAATCGGCGATGACATCATCACAGACGAGGGAAAAGATGAAACCCAAAAGGCCTGTCAAATAAGGGAGGAAGAGGCTGCGCTACCTGAAGAGGTTGATGTTGTAGTTCCCTCTTCCCCAGGAAAAAATGCAGGGGAGAAGGCATGGGCCGGGGTACGCAGCAGTAGCTTGCATCTTTTCCCTTTCATCCGATATCCTAACCCTCATGATCGGCGTTCTTCTTCTCAATCTCGGTGGGCCGGACTCGCTTGCGGCTGTGAGGCCCTTTCTGTACAACCTCTTTTCCGACAGGGAGATCATCAGGCTCGGGCCTGCTCCGCTCCAGAAGCCCATTGCAGGCCTTATCTCCCTCTTGAGGTCGCCGAAGACCAGGGGGTTTTACAGCCTCATCGGCGGAAAGTCGCCCCTCAGGGAGATCACTGCCGCCCAGGCCCAGGCTCTGGAGGCATCCCTCAGGCAGGTCACGGATCAGCCGCTCAAGGTCTATATGGGCATGAGGTACTGGCACCCCTTTACCGGGGAGACTGTGGAGGAGATGAGGAAGGACGGGGTGACGAAGGTGTTGGCCCTGACACTCTATCCCCATTACTCCATTGCCACTACAGGCTCCTCGGTGAGACACTTCAGGGGGATTGTGTCACGCTATCCCATGGAGATTCACTGCAAGGAGTCCTGGTACAACCACCCCCTCTATATCGACTCCCTCGTGGAGAAGATCAGGGAGGGTATGGCCGGATTCCCGGAAAGGCCTGCTGTACTTTTCAGCGCCCATAGTCTTCCCCAGAAGTTCATCGACGAGGGGGATCCCTATGAGCGGGAGATCAAGGGGACGATTGCGGCGATAACGCAGAGGGTGGATATGGACTGGAGCCTTTCCTTCCAGAGCAAGACAGGGCCGGTGAAATGGCTGGAACCTTCCACTGAATGTATGCTCCATGAGCTTGCAGGGAAGGGTGTGAAGAATCTCCTTGTTGTCCCCATCAGTTTTGTCTCAGACCACATAGAGACCCTCTATGAGATCGATATCCTCTACGGCAATATGGCAAGGGGGCTGGGCATAAACATGAGGCGGACGGAATCGCTCAACACCTCTCCTGTTTTCATCAATGCCCTTACCGATCTGGCAGTAACGGACCTGAAAGGTCTCGGCTGGATCTGATCCCCCACGGGGGACCTAACAGCTTCTT
>JBAZFD010000149.1:0-3552 GCA_041653575.1 Thermodesulfovibrionales bacterium | reverse complement strand
AGAGGCTGCTGGCAACGATCATCCTCGCGTAGTCTGCAAAGAGATGGCAGTCCACCCGGATGGCTCTGTCAGTGAGATGCTCCTCCACCTGCTTTTTCGCTTTGTGACAGACCTTTCTCAGAATGTCGAACCTCTTTCCATAGTAGAGCCAGGGAAAGAGGTCTGCTGTATCAGAGCCCTTGAGGGGCGCAAGCTCATCACCCCTGATTCCTGATGCGGTAAGGAGAGGGGAGAGTTCGGTCCATGAAGGGAGCCCTTCTTTCCAGAGAGCGAGAAGGATAAGGTTTTCCCATCCCAGCACCAGGTGTATCCTCGGGGGAGCGAGCTGTGTCTGTGCGTTGAGAAAAGACAGAAGCCCGGTGATGGAACTGAAAAAGCCCTTTTCTTCGGTGACTGAATAGGCCTCTTCATTGAGGTGGAAGAGGTCCCGGTGGGCCTCCATGGCCTGTCTGCTGTCGCAGACAACCAGTTTTTCTCCACCTGTCACGCCTCCGGTAGGGCAAAAGAGCGTCATGGTATTATTGTAGCATGGAGCCGGAGAGAGCAGTTGGAAGGGGAGATTCGCTCCGGAGCTCGCTTTTCTGTCTGAGTAAGCTCCTTCCGCTACGGCAGCAAGGCTCAAACAGTTGCGGCTCCGGACGCTTTGTTTTGCCGACGCCGGCAATTACCTGCGGGCTGAATTTGTCCTCCACCATCCCATCATGGGGTATAATAGCTCAGGGTATTTCTCAGCAGGCGGGTTCGGAGTTTTGAGAAAAAATTTCAGGTGAAAGGAGGAACAGTACGATGTCGGCATATTTCATGACCTTTGTCCTGATTGTTTTCTTCGTTGCCTATATTCTTGCCAGCGCCATCAAGATCCTCAAGGAATACGAAAGGGGTGTCGTCTTCCGGCTCGGCAGGGTGATACCGGTGAAGGGCCCCGGCCTCGTCATCATCTGGCCGATTATCGACAAGATGGTGAAGGTAAGCCTCAGGACAGTCACCATGGATGTCCCGCCCCAGGACGTGATTACCAAGGATAATATCACCGTCAAAGTGAATGCTGTGGTCTATTTCAGGCCTTTAGACCCGGTGAAGGCGGTGACAGAGGTGGAGGATTTCTATTACGCCACCTCCCAGATCGCCCAGACCACCCTCAGGAGCATTCTGGGGCAGAGCCAGCTTGACGATCTTCTCACCAAGAGGGATGAGCTGAACGCCGACCTCCAGAAGGTGATAGACCTCCAGACAGAGCCCTGGGGGGTAAAGGTGAGCACCGTGGAGGTGAAGAACGTGGACCTCCCCTCGGAGATGATGCGGGCCATTGCAAAGCAGGCAGAGGCTGAGAGGGAGAGGAGGGCAAAGATCATCCATGCAGACGGAGAGTTCCAGGCAGCCCAGAGGCTGGCTGATGCCGCGAAGATCATCTCCTCCGAGCCTGCTACCCTTCAGCTCAGGTTCCTTCAGACACTCACCGAGATAGCCACTGAGAAGAACTCCACCATCGTCTTCCCTGTGCCTGTTGATCTCATCAAGCTCTTTATGGACAAGCGGTGATCGGGAGGATAGGACCATAGGAGGGGCAGAGCAGCAGAAGAAGGCTGCGGTCTGGTGGACCAGGCCTCTTCTCATTATTATCATCATAGCCGGATTGACCTGGATTGCCTATAAGACAGGTTTAATCCGTTTCTTCCTGGAAAGGGAGAGGCTTCTCTCCTTCCTTGATTCCCTGGGGCCAGCAGGTTTTGTGGGGTTCATCCTCATCCAGGCGCTCCAGGTGGTTGTCTCCCCAATCCCCGGTGAGGTCACGGGGCTTCTCGGGGGGTTCCTCTATGGCCCCTTCCTGGGGATTCTGCTCTCTACCATCGGCCTCACCATAGGCTCCTACCTTGCCTTTGTTGTCTCCCGTTTCTTCGGCAGGCCCTTTGTGGAGCGGCTGGTGAGCGCGGCTACCATGGAGAGGTTTGACTACCTTCTCCATCACAAGGGAAGGTTCCTGGTCTTTCTCCTTTTCCTGATCCCCGGATTCCCCAAGGACTACCTCTGCTATATCCTCGGCCTGGGCCATATGACGACTATGGAGTTCCTGGTCATCGGCAGTACAGGAAGGCTCTTCGGCACCATCCTCCTGACCCTCGGCGGGACATACATCAGGAACAACGAGTATCTCAGTTTTTTCGTCCTCGTAGGGGTTGCCCTGGTGGTGGTTTTTATTGCCATGGCTTACAGGGACAAGCTTGAGAGACTTTTCAGACTGCTGCACATCCAGGAGCTGAAGAAGAAGAGGAGGAGGAAGAGAAGGCGCGGGAAGGCTGATGATAAGTGAAGGTGAAGAAGAAGGCGGTGGACACCATCAGAACCTTTGAATTGCAACAATGATTATTCTTATACCCTGACGCAATCCTTCATTAGTTCGTCATATGGTTTTATCGTGGATACAGAGATTTTGTCAGGGCATGTTCAGTGGTGTTGCAGCAAAGCTGCTGACGGCATCCACCGCCTTCTTTTATTGCGTGTGAATAATTCTGTCTACCAGCGGATGAGGGATGAGGCCCAGGTGAGGCCGCCGCCGAAGGCTTCGAGGAGGATGAGATCTCCCTCCCTGACCCTTCCTGTCCTTACCGCCTCGTCAAGGGCGATGGGGATGGAGGCTGCTGAGGTGTTTCCGTATCTGTCGAGGTTTACCACTACCTTGTCCATGGAGAGGCCGAGTCTGCTTGCTGTGGCCTGGATGATCCTGAGGTTCGCCTGGTGGGGGATAAGGGCCGCCAACTGGGAGGGCTCAAGGTTGTTTTCCTTCAGGGTTTCCACCACAAGGCTCTCAAGGGTTCTTACCGCCACCTTGAAGGTTTCATTTCCCTTCATCCTGATGGCATGGAGCCTCTTGTCCACTGTTTCATGAGAAACAGGAGTCCGTGAGCCTCCGGCAGGGACGCTGAGGAGATCCCAGATGGTGCCGTCTGAATAGATCTTCGTGGAGAGGAGGCCGCATTCTCCTTCCGTCGCCTCAAGGACAACAGCTCCTGCTCCGTCGCCGAAGAGTACGCAGGTTGTCCTGTCTTCCCAGTCGGTGAACCTGGAGAGGGTCTCTGCGCCTACAAGGAGTATTGTCTTATACGTGCCTGACTTGATGAAGCTCTCGGCAACGGAAAGGCCATAGACAAAGCCGGAACAGGCTGCATTGAGATCAAAGGCTGCTGCATTTTTGGCCCCCAGAAGGTGCTGGAGGAGGCAGGCTGTGGCAGGTATAGGCATATCCCCGGTGACTGTGGCCACGATGATGAGGTCCAGCTCCTTAGCCTTGATCCCGGCAGCTTTCAACGCATTTTTTGAGGCCTCATAGGCCAGGTCGGATGTGGCCTGATTGTCCGCTGCTATTCTTCTCTCTTTTATCCCTGTCCGTTCAGTGATCCATTCATCGGTGGTCTCCACGATCCGTTCCACCTCGTGGTTGGTGAGGACCCTCTCAGGTGTATAGGAACCGGTGCCGGTAATACGGGCTCTAAGCATAGGACACATCCTTGCTGAGGGACCGGGAAATGACCTCATGTACCTTCTTTTTCGCCATCT
>JBAZFD010000148.1:0-5559 GCA_041653575.1 Thermodesulfovibrionales bacterium | reverse complement strand
GGCAATTCCAGGATGCCTCTGAGCTTTACAAGGTAACAGGCTGCGTCCACAGCGCGGCTCTCAGTGACGGCAAAGAGATCCTCTGCCTGGCTGAAGACATCGGCAGGCACAACGCCGTGGACAAGGTCATCGGCTATGCCCTCTCAGAGGGAATCCCCTTCGAGGGAAAGATCATGCTCGCAAGCGGAAGGCTCTCTTCGGAGATAGTCTCCAAGTGCGCCAGATGGGGAATACCTGTTGTAGCCAGCAGGACGTCCCCAACGAGCCTTGCCGTGGAAATCGCCGAGAAATACGGCGTCACCGTAACGGGATTCATCAGGGCGGAGAGGATGAATGTCTACACCCATCCCGAAAGGATCCTCTGAGGCCCTTCGTTACTTCTTGCTCAGGAGGGTCATCATCTCCTCAGGCATGGGAGAATAACCGATGGCATCCTCCCTGGAGATGGTCCCCTTCCTGCAGAGATCGTGAAGGGACTGGTTCATGGTCTGCATCCCCGCTGAGCTGCCGGTCTGCATCATGGAAGTGACCTGCGTTACCTTGTCCCCCCTGATAAGCCCCCTGATTGCCGGGGTGGGAACGAGGACCTCAAGGGCAAGGACAGTTGCCCGCCCGTCCTTCGAGGGGATGAGCTGCTGGGATATGATTCCCTCCAGGACCGTTGCCACCCTTCCCCTCACCTTCTCCTGCTGATAATGGGGGAAGAGATCAATAATCCGGCTTATGGTCTGCACCGCAGTATTGGTGTGCATTGTCGAAAGGACCAGGTGACCGGTCTCTGCAATGGAAAGGGCCGCCTCAATGGTCTCGCAGTCGTGGAGCTCACTGATGTAGACCACATCAGGGTACTGCCTCATGATATATCTCAGGCCGCTTTTGAAAGAGGCGGTATCGGAATTCACCTCCCTCTGGTTCACCAGCCCCTTCTTATGGGCATGGAGGTACTCAATCGGGTCCTCCACAGTAACAATATGCACCTCCCTCTCGGTATTGATCTCATCGATCATGGAGGCGATGGTAGTGGACTTGCCGCTCCTTGAGGGGCCGGTAACGAGGATGAGGCCGTGGGGTTTTCTGATGATCTCACCGGCAACTTCAGGCAACCCCAGCTCAGCTATGGTCTTTATGGTGAAGGGGATGGACCTGAAGGCGCCGGCCACTGCCCCCCTCTGCATGAAGATGTCCGCCCTGAACCTGCTCAGACCCCTGATGCCGAAAGAGAGATCCACCTCGTTCTCGGAATCGAGCCTCGACCTCTGCGACTCGGAGAGGACGCTGTAGCAGAGCTCCTTCGTATCCTCAGGGGAGAGGGAGGGATAGTCCTCAACAGGGGTAAGCCGCCCGGCTATCCTCATTCTGGGAGGGCTCCCTGTTGTGATTTGAAGATCGGATGCGCCGGTATCAATCATGAGCTTCAGGAGGTCAAAGAGAGTCGCCATGGTTTTTATCCCCTTCCTGTGGGTTTAATCATCGAAGGTCACCCTGAGCACCTCTTCGAGAGAGGTGACCCCGGCGATGACCTTGTTTATGCCGCTCTGGCGGAGAGTTGCCATTCCCTGTTTCACAGCAGCAGTCTTTATCTCATAGTTTGAGGCCCCCTGGAGGATCATCTCCCTGATCTCCTGATTGAGGGGCATCACCTCATAGAGGGCTATCCTTCCCTTATACCCTGTCCTGTTGCAGTCAGGACATCCGCTGCCCATGTAGCACTTTGTGTCCTTAATTCTATCATGGGGGAAGCCTATTTTTAAGAGGGCATTTTCGGCAACCTCCTGTTCCACCTTGCAGTTTTCACAGATCTTCCTCACCAGCCTCTGCGCAATTATCATGATGAGCGAAGAGGAGACGAGAAAGGGCTCAATCCCCATGTTCGTGAGACGGGTGATGGTGCTCGGCGCGTCATTGGTGTGCAGTGTGCTGAGGACGAGGTGGCCGGTAAGGGCCGACTTCACCGCAATCTCGGCAGTCTCAAAGTCCCTGATCTCACCGACCATAATGATGTCCGGGTCCTGCCTCAGGAAGGACCTGAGGGCAGAGGCAAAGGTGAGACCGATCTCTTCCTTGACCTGGACCTGGTTGATGCCGAAGAAAGTGTATTCAATGGGATCCTCTGCTGTAATGATATTCACATCAGGCTTGTTCAGCCGCGACAGGGCAGAATAGAGGGTTGTCGTCTTCCCGCTCCCGGTCGGGCCTGTCACAAGGATCATGCCGTAAGGCCGCTCAATAGCATCAAGAATGTTCTCAAGGGGCTTGTCGTCAAACCCCAGGCGTGTAAGATCAAGCTGCATGGACCCCTTGTCCAGGATCCTCATCACCACCTTCTCGCCGAAAAGAGTGGGCAGGGTGGAGACGCGGAAATCCACCTCCCTCCCCTCCCCCAGCTTGAGCTTTATCCTCCCGTCCTGGGGGAGTCTTCTCTCGGATATGTCAAGGTGGGACATGATCTTCACCCTCGCGGTGATGGCATTCTTTATCTTCACCGGAAGCCTGTGCACGGACTGGAGAACACCGTCTATCCTGTACCTCACCCTCAGCACGTCCTCAGAGGGCTCGATGTGTATGTCGCTGACCCTGGTCCTTATGGCGTTAATCAGTATGCCGTTGACCAGCTTCACGATAGGGGCTTCGACCTCCCTGAGGAACTCCTTGTCCTCCCGCTCTTCAACAATGGTGATGTCCTCAACAGCACTCCCGATCACCTTGCTCAGGTCCTGTTCATCAGGGACTCCCTTCCCTGTCTCAGGCTGCTCCTTGCCGGGGACGGTAAGGCGGACAGGCTCTTTTTTCTGGTAATACTTCTCTATCGCCTCGGCAATGGACGACTCGGCAGCCACATAGGCTGAGACCTTCATACCTGTCAAGAACCGTACATCATCGATGGCAAGGTTGTTTGAAGGGTCTGCCATGGCGAGGCGGAGTGATGCCCCGTCCTTTGACAGTGGCATCAGCTGGTATTTCTTGACAGTCTCATAGGGGATGAGCTTCAGGAGGGCGGGGTCGATCTTGTACTCAGAAAGGTTAATAACCGGTGTGCTGTACTGCCTGGAGAAGAACTCCACCAGTGCGGGCTCAGTGATGAAGCCGAGCTTGACAAGGACAGAGCTGAGCCTCTTTCCCTCCAGCCTCTGGATACGGACCGCCTCATTCAGCTGAGCCTCAGTGATGAGGTTCGCCTTGACCAGGAGTTGACCTAAGAGAGATGTACCGGATACCACAATTTTACAATACTGTATGGAATGGTTCTTGTCAAATTACCGTCATCATTCAGACCTATGAAACAGAAGGCAGATCTCATTAAAAGCCTCGCTATGCTCATCAGGATTGATCTGAAACAGGAAAGGGAGCGGACAGCTGTCCACTCCCTTTCCTGTTCGGAACATTGAGGCTGTAACTTAAAGGTTCTCCACCATCTCCCATATGCCGCAGGGGCAGATGCCGGCGCAGAAGCCGCAGCCGATGCACTTGTCTTCATCCACGACATACTCGAAGGAGCCGTCAGGGTTTTCGTTCCTGCTGATTGCGCCCCAGTAGCAGGTGGCCTCGCACATGTGGCAGTCCCTGCAGGTGGCGCAGGACATGCACCTCTCCGCCTCCTTCTCCATGGAGAGCTCTCCGCGGCAGACATCGTAATACTCTGTCCTGATCCTGTTGTAGGCAATCTGCTGCTTTACCTCAGGATTCCTCGGGGCATGGGCTATTGCGTAGTGAATGTACTCAGCCGTGAGCCTGCCGTGGCCTATGGCGTGGGTGATGAGGCCGAGGCCCGTCACGTCACCGATGGCGTAGACCTTCACGTCAGAAGTCTGGTACCTGTCATTCACCGGGATCCATCCCCTCTCTGTGTGAATGGTGTTGGGCAGGAACTCCAGCTGGGGAACGTCTCCGATGGACATGATCACATAGTCTGCGTCCATAGAGGAGCCGTCCTTGAACCAGAGCTTCCTCTCAGCCTGATCGAACCTGTCGGTGAACCTGGGCCAGAGGATCTGGGTCCCCTTCGACTTGGCGATCTCCATCTCAGGACCGAAGGCAGCGGGCTTCTGGATGTCAACGGCAATGACCGACCCGGCGCCGTGGTTGTACGCCTCTGAGGCGACGTCCATTCCCACGTTTCCTGCTCCAATGACAACGACCTTCTTGCCCTTCAGGTCAGGACCCTTGCCTGTGTTGATGTTCCTGAGGAACTCGTAGGCTGAGGCCACATGCTCTGAGCCGGGGAAGGGGATCTTCCTGGGCTGGTGTGCGCCGCAGGCGATAATCACCGCCTCGTGATCCTTATAGATTTCGTCGAATTTTTCCTTTGATACCTTTTCACCGAGGTGGAGCTTCACTCCCAGCTCGGTAAAACGGGACACCTCTTTCTCCAGTATCTCGTGGGCAAGCCTCTCCCTGGGGATACAGAGCTCGATCTTTCCGCCCAGCTTGTCCGTCGCCTCAAAGAGGTCAACGTCGTGCCCCTTCAGAGCCAGCTGCCATGCGGCGCTCATTCCCGCAGGACCGCCGCCGATGACCGCGACCCTGTGGCCGGTGGGCTCTGCCTTCTTCGGGACAGGAAGATCGAGGGCGAGGCTGCCCATGGTGTCTATGTGCAGGGGCTTGTCTATCCTGCCCCTGGTGCAGCCCTGCATGCAGAGGTTGGGGCAGATCTCGCCGCAGACCGTTGCAGGGAGAGGGCTGTACTGAAGCACCAGCTCAAGGGCCTCCTGGAGCCTCCCCTGCCTGATCAGAGTCGCCCTCTTGTGAGAGGGTATCTGCGTGGGACAGGCAAAGGCGCAGGGAGGAGCGTACTTCTCATTGGACCAGAGGGGCTTGTTCCTCCGCTCTGTTCCTGTAGTTATATAGGGAAGAACAGAGAGGTCATGATCGAGGTACTCTGCGAACATACCGCCCTGGCCGACCTCCTTCTCCCAGTTGTTCTTCCTGAAGTCAGAGGTGGAGAGTTTGAAGGGCTTCCTTGCCCTCTTCTCCTGGGGGGTATAGGGTATGAGCTTCTTCCATTCCTCAGAAGAGCGGGTGAGCTCATCGAGGGAAGAGAGCCTGTCAATCGCCTCCAGGTAAGGCTTCATGTTTGTTGTGAGCCATTCCCAGTCCTGGGGGGTGAGGTCAACGAGCTTCACGTCCTTCTCGCTGTACCCCTGGATCGGTCCCCTGAAGTAGATGATGCCGCCCACCATGCCCACGCAAGGCCTGTATCCGAGGACATTCTCGGGGTTCCTGGGGTTCACGCCGCAGACAACGGCGATACCGCCTGCCTTGAACTCTGCGAAGGAGTCTCCCACGTTCCTGAAGTACCAGGACTGGGGAGGCTCGAACCTGGGGTTCTGCTTCGTGAGGGTGTCGCACCTGGCGCCGCCGCTGCCCTGGACATAGAGTATGCCCTGTGCAGCCGCGTTCCATGCGCCGTTCGTTGCGTCGCCGAGGACGGTGATCCGCGCTCCGCAGTTCAGCCAGCCCACATCATCGGAGACGCTGTTCTTCACGAGGATCTCGGTGCCGGGCATGCCCATGCTCCCGAGCCTCTGGCCCACTGGCCCCTCAACAGTGCCCTTTACGGCC
>JBAZFD010000147.1:0-5596 GCA_041653575.1 Thermodesulfovibrionales bacterium | reverse complement strand
CCTGGATGAGACCTGCCTTGAGATGGATGTTGCGCTCGATCAGGAGCCTCCGCCTCCCCTCCCTGTGACCCTTATCCTCTCCCTCCCGAGGCCCAAGGTCCTGAGGAGGGTCCTCATGTCCGTGACCACCATGGGGGTGAAGAAAATCTACCTCATCAATTCTTTTCGGGTGGAGAAGAGCTTCTGGCAGACTCCCTTTCTCGAAGAGGGTAGCGTGAGGCAGCAGCTCATCCTCGGGCTTGAGCAGGCGAAGGACACGGTAATGCCCCAAGTCCATCTGAGGAGACTCTTCAAGCCCTTTATGGAGGACGAGCTGCCTGACATCATCAGGGGAACTACACCCCTCATCGCCCACCCCCATGACGCGGATCCCTTCTCCTCCGGCATGTGCGGCCCCGTCACCCTCGCCATCGGCCCTGAGGGCGGTTTCATCCCCTATGAGGTTGAGAGGCTGAAGGAAACCGGATTCAGGGCGGTAAGCCTCGGCGAGAGAATTCTCACCGTTGAAACAGCCGTTCCCGCCCTGCTCTCGCGGCTGTGGTATAATTGAGTATCTTTTAAGGTACCAAAAGGAGTGCCTCAATGAATACTATTCCCGCCCAGGAGATCAAACGGAAAGGGATCAGCGCTGTTGACCCCCTTCTCGAAAAAGGCGCTGTCCATGTGATCAAGAACAACAAGCCGACCTATGTCGTTATCTCTGAAGAGAGCTACCAGGAGCTGATGGAGGCCTATGACGAGGCCTATATTGCGCGGGTAAAGGCCTCTCTTGAGGATGTGAAAAAGGGCCGGACCAAAAGCTTTCAGAGCGTTGATGAGCTGATGAAGGCGATAGAGGCTGAAGCCGAATAGCGTGTACACGATAAGAGTCTCAAAAAAGTTCCTCAGGCAGGCCGGAAAATTCTTCAGAATGCACCCTGACTTGAATGAGCGTTTTGCAATGCTTGTTGAGGAGTTGCGTACTGACCCCTTTGCTCCCCATCTTGAGCTTCATGGCCTTACGGGCAAGCTCAAGGGATGTTATGCCGTCATCCTCACTCATAAATACCGTGTAACGCTTACCCTGCTTGTAACAGAAAAAGAGATTGTGCTTTTGGACATAGGGAGCCACGACGAGGTATACAGGGACAGGTAGGCCTGCTCACGCCTGCTCTTTTAACTGCCGGACACAGGTTGACAGAGACCGGGAAAATCCCTTACAGTAGATCATGTTTTGCGTGGATCTCCTCTCAGCGCTTCGACTTAGAAGGACAGGGCAGCAAATGCCGTGGCTGAGGGAGGATTCGTCCGGAATGTAAACAGTCCCCCTATAAATAAACCCGAAGGCCGCGGTGCAGACACCGCGGCTTTTTTTTTGGAGGTAAGCAGATGGAAACCATGCCGTCGAACAAGTACAGGGCCTTTCCACCGATAAATCTGCCTGACAGGAAATGGCCTTCTCAGCAGATCACAAAAGCGCCCCTCTGGTGCAGCGTTGACCTGAGGGACGGGAACCAGTCCCTCGTCATCCCCATGAGCACTGAGGAGAAGAGGGATATGTTCGACCTCCTCGTGAGCACCGGGTTCAAGGAAATCGAGATAGGCTTCCCCTCTGCCTCCCGGACTGAGTACGAGTTCATGCGGATTCTCATAGAGGAAGCGCTTATCCCTGATGATGTGACCATCCAGGTGCTGACACAGGCGCGGGAGCATCTCATCAGGAAGAGCTTTGAGTCCCTGAGGGGCGCAAAAAAGGCTGTAGTCCATCTCTACAACTCCACCTCAGAGCTCCAGCGCAGGGTTGTCTTTAAAATGGACAGGAAAGAAATCATCGAGATCGCCAGGGCCGGGACGAGGATCATCAGAGAAGAGGCGGAGAGGACGGAAACGGAGATCATCCTTGAGTATTCCCCTGAGAGCTTCACCGGCACTGAGCTGGACTTTGCCGTGGAGATATGCGAGGCGGTGATGGATGTATGGGGGCCTTCACCTGAGAAACGGATCATCCTCAACCTCCCCTCCACCGTTGAGATGGCCACTCCCAATGTGTACGCCGACCAGATAGAGTGGTTCTGCCGCCACATAAAGGACAGGGACTGCGCTATCATCAGCACCCACGCCCACAACGACAGGGGCACAGCCGTGGCAGCCACCGAACTGGCGCTTCTGGCAGGGGCTGAAAGGGTGGAGGGAACCCTCTTCGGCAACGGCGAGCGGACCGGCAATGTGGACATCATCACCGTTGCCATGAACATCTTCTCCCAGGGCATAGATCCTGAGCTCGATTTCAGCGACATCAACAGGCTCATCGGGGTATACGAGAGGTGCGCGAAGATGGCTGTCCCTGCCCGCCATCCCTACGCAGGAGAGCTGGTCTACACCGCATTCTCGGGCTCGCACCAGGACGCGATCAACAAGGGGATGAAGATATACAAGGATGAAAAGCCCCTGCACTGGGAGGTCCCCTACCTGCCCATAGACCCCTCAGACGTGGGGAGGAGCTATGAGTCCATCATCCGCATAAACAGCCAGTCAGGCAAGGGCGGTGTGGCCTGGGTGATGGAGAGCGAGTACGGCTTCCAGCTCCCCAAACCGATGCACCCGGAGTTCGGCGCTGTGGTCCAGGCCATATCGGACAGGACAGGCAAAGAGGTGATGCCTGCAATGATACGGGAGGCCTTTGAGAGGGAGTACCTGCTGGCAGACTCCCCGATTTCCTTTATCGGCTCTGAAGTGGACAGGAAGGCTGCCGACTCTGTTGTTGAAGTGATTGCAACCGTGGGGATCAACGGTTCTGAGAAAAAGATTGCCGGAAGAGGCAACGGTCCCATAGACGCCTTCAGCCACGCGCTCCGGGACGGCCTTGGCATAGAGTTCAGGCTCGTCTCCTACCATGAGCACGCAATGGGAACAGGCTCTGACTCAAAGGCAGCGGCCTACATCCAGATAGAGGATGAAAAGGGAAGGACACACTTCGGCGTCGGCGTTGACACGAACATAGACATCGCTTCCTTCCGGGCCATCATCAGCAGCCTCAACAGGTCCCAGAAGATGCGAAACTCCTGACAGAAGCCCCAAGAGAAGGCAAGGGGCTCCGGCTCCCGGCCTTCTCTGCCCGTCCTCCGGGGCGGATATGAGACCTACCCCCAGAAAACTCCTGTGGGATCCTGATCCACTTCATCAAGGAGGGCATCGAAGCTCCTGTTCAGGCCGGCATTCATATAGGGTTGCCACCTGGAGTTCCTGTCTGCGCAGTAGAGAGTCCATTCCATTGTTGCCGGATCGAACCTGAACTGGGCGATTACGATGTCGACCCAGGCCTCACCAGGGCCGAAGGCAGGCCTCTCCTCATAGAGGGTGACGCTGTTCCCCCTGAACCGGTAGCCCAACCGGACCTCACTCCTGAGGTGCAACGGCACCTTTGTCCTGCAATAGGCTGAGAGTATTTTTTCAACCCGTCTCTTCGTCAGCTCCGGCAGCGGCATATATCTCCTGTCTTTATTAGTCTATCGTCCGGCTCCGGAGATCTCCTGAAGAGCTCCGGCTGCCTGTTCTTTTATCACCCGGTCTCCCGGGCCATCGGCAATGCCTCTCAAATAAGGAACAGCCTGTGGATCTCCTATCCGTCCCAGCGCGCTTATGGCCCTGAGCCTTACTGCGTCACTCTCATCCTTCAGCGCCTCGATAACGGCAGGCACGGCCCTCCTGTCTCCTATCATGCCCAGGGACCTGACGGAGGCCTCCCTCACCAGGAGCTCCCTGTCCTTCGTGCCGTTGATGAGGGCAGTCACAACAGAGGAATCTCCGCGGTAATTCCCCAGGGCGGCGGCAACATAGGACTTGATGGAAGGGCACTCGTGGTTGAAGAAGGGGTCGTTCATCATATCCACCAGGTGAGTGGCTGCCCTGTCGGTTCCCATTGCGCCCATGAGCTTTATCCCCTTGATCCTGATGCCCCAGTCAATCCCTGGGTTGTTGACCATGCTGAGGAGCTCCTGGAACTGAGGATCAGTCCTGAACCGCGCAATCCCCTGATCTGTCAGAATCCGGGCGTCCCAGTCAGCCCTCTCAAATTCCGCAACCATGCTGTCGCTGACGGCAAAGGCAGGCCCAGAGGCGAAGGAAAAGACCGTGAGACAGATGAGAGCCGAAAAAACAAGTCTCATAAAGGACTGTGCTGTCATGGGACTCCCTCCCTGATGATTTTCTTAGCCCCTATTTTACCTCACAGGCTCTGTGTGAAGGCAAATCCCCCGTTGATTGACTTGCCGCTCTTGAGAGCATACAATTAAGCCATTATGGATGATCTTTTCAACAAATTCCTCCTCAGTCTCATTCCCATCATGGTGGCCCTCAACGCGCCTTCTGTCCTTCCCATATACCTCGGACTCACAGAAGGGGTAAAAAAGAAGGCGAGAAAGAGTCTTGTCAGGCAATCCGTGCTGACAGCGCTCCTGGTCGCCATAGGCTTCCTCCTCCTGGGGAGGGTAATATTCGATGTCCTGCATATCACCGTTGAGGACTTCATGATCTCAGGCGGCATCCTCCTCCTGGTGATCGCCATAACGGACATCATCCGCCTCGGTGACAAGACTGTTCACTCACCCGATGTGGGCGTGGTCCCTCTCGGAACGCCACTCCTCGCCGGACCGGCCACCCTCACCACAACCCTGGTGCTGGCCGGGACCTATTCCCCCCTCCCGGTCATACTCTCTCTCGTTGTAAACATGGCGTTTGCCTGGCTTATTCTCGACAGGGCTGACTTCATCATCAGGATCATCGGGCTCAACGGTTCACGGGCACTGGCAAAGGTGTCGGCACTCCTCCTGTCGGCCATAGCGGTAAGACTTATCAGGGCGGGGCTTACAAAAATAATCATGGGATAAGGGGTTCGGACCCCTTATCCCATGATTTGCAGATTACACAAGGGAGAGGCGGTGGGCACCGATGGTACCCACCGCCTCTCCCGACTCAGATTAAATTCCCAGCGCCTTTCTCTTTTTCATGATATGCGCCTCAATGCCGTCAACGATCTGAATCGGATCGTCTCCCACAGCCACCTTCCCGCCGGTGAGAGCCTCAACATCCTCTGTGAGGAGCTTCACCACATCAGGCGCGCCTGTCACCGGAGGCATAGGTGAAACATGGGTATAGAGACCGAAGGCAACGGCGAACATGGCGTCAATCGTGGCCTTCTGCTCCATGAACTCAGGGGCTGTCACAGCAACAGGGAGCTGCGAGGGATCAACACCCAGGGCATCGGCAATGGCTGTCACAAGGGCTGCGAGCCTGCCGGTGTCTGTGCAGGTGCCGAAGCTCAGAACAGGAGGGATTCCCAGGGCATTGCAGACAGACCTCAGCCCTGCCCCTGCCATCTCAGCAGCCTCGGGGGTCTGGAGGCCTGCCACCTGGAGTGCGGCATTACCGCAGCCTGCGCCGAGGACAAGGATATCCCTCTTTATCAGCTCCTTTGCAACCGCCACGGTAACTGCATCCTGAGGCCCGTTGGTAAGGGTGGTGCAGCTCACCAGGGCAACCACTCCCTTGATGGAGCCGTTCTTGATTACATCCAGGAGGGGATTCAGGCTCCCGCCCAGGGCGGTGAGAATTGCCTCTG
>JBAZFD010000146.1:0-5645 GCA_041653575.1 Thermodesulfovibrionales bacterium | reverse complement strand
ATCCCTCCTGCATTATGTGGCGGTAGGACCGAAGAAAGAGGAGGAGGAATAACCATGAGCACAATGGTCAGAAAAGCAAGCGGTTTTGAAATATTCAACCACTGGGCGCTTGCATTGAGCTGCATACTGCTTGCGATAACCGGCTTCGGCTTCCTGTTTAAAGTTGAAGGGATTTTCTCTTTCTTCGGCGGCGGGCAATCCATGAAGACTATCCACAACTATCTCGGGGTGGTGTTTTCAGCCGCCCTTTTCCTGAGCATCTTCAACTGGCTCAAAGAAGCCATGACATTTGACGCCGACGACATCACATGGATAAAGATGGCGGGCGGCTATCTTTCCAAAAAGGCCAAAACGCCTCCCATGGGAAAGATAAACACCGGCCAGAAGTTTTATTATCTGGCTATCCTGGTCTTCGGAATCGCGATCTCAATCAGCGGCAATATTGTCTGGCTGACGTCGGGAGAGAGAAGCGCCATATTGCTTTCTCACCTTGTCCACAATATAGCCTTTGATCTGATAGTGATGGCCGTGCCTGTTCATGTCTATCTTGCGACCCTTGCCAATCCTGGAACTCTCAGGATTATGATCACAGGCACTGTTCCCCTTGAATGGGCGAAGAAAAAGCATCCGAAATGGGTTGCTGAGCTGGAGTCCCACAAATGACCATGACGACAGCTCACGCGACGCTCGACAAATGGCTTGCAGGGCATCCCTATCTCAGGGAGGTCTTCCGGTTTCAGCAGGCAGTCGATGAAGCACTCGGCAGCCATGAGATGACGCCCCTCCCTGTTCCGCAATGGGAGGGTTTCGCCGATGCATTCGGCAGGGGGACTTCCATGCTCGGAAACATTCCCCTTGACGAGGAGGTCTGTTCCCGGTTTGGAGGCCTGATCTTCCGGCTTGCGGACAGGATGTCCAGGGCAGACATCCCCGAAGAGGTGAGGCGCGAATGCAGCCTTCTTCATGATGAGCTGCGGCGGTTTCCTGATGCGGCTACAGGCATCATGAATCAGCTGCTTTCCGGCAGGGAGGCGGGCATGTTATCGGGCACGGTCAGATATCTCGGCTGGAGGGCAATGGAGCGGGTCCTGAGGCCCTGGGCCGAAAGCCTTGCGCGCTGGGCAGCGGAGGACACGCTTTGGGGCAGACCATACTGTCCCCTTTGCGGCTCCCTGCCTGCCATGGCGCAACTGGTGAGGACGGGCAAAGGCCGTGAGCGTTTCCTCTCCTGTGACTGCTGCGGAAGCCGGTGGATTTGGCAGCGCACCGGATGCCCCTTCTGCGGGAATCACGACCAGGACAAAATGGAGGTTTTCGAGCTGGAAGGGGAAGAGCATTTCCGCATAGACCACTGTCGTGAGTGCAATGGCTATATCAAGACCTGCATTGAAGAGGGCGATGAGGAGCTCCTCCTCGCCGACTGGTCCTCCCTTCATCTCGACATCATTGCCGGGCAGGAGGGATTTCAGCGCCGGGCTGGATCTCTTTTTGAGTTGTGAGCCATGATATATCTGGACAACGCGGCCACCTCTTTTCCCAAGCCGGAGCGCGTCAGGAAATCCCTTTTCAACTGGCTGGAGACCGGAACCGGCACCCCAGGCCGCGGAAACCATGCACAGGCGCTCCGCTCCGCTGACGCAGTCAGCCGGGTCAGGCGCAGCCTGGCACGTTTCTTCGGGCTGAACAATGAAAGCCGCCTCATTTTTTGCTACAGCGCAACCGATGCCCTGAATATGGCGATCAAGGGCTTTCTGGAGGAGGGTGGCCATGTGCTCATTTCGTCCATGGAGCACAACTCCGTGCTGCGGCCCCTGCGGGGCATGGAGCAGGACGGACGCATCAGCCTTGAGATTGTGCCGTGCAACAGGCAGGGACATCTTGACCCTGATGAGATCCTGCGGCGTTTCAATGCCCGAACAAAGCTGGTGGTTCTGTCCCATGCTTCAAATGTAACCGGCGCCATACAGCCCATAGAAACAATCGGCAGGGCTGTGCGTGAACGCGGCGGCTATCTTCTGGTAGACGCTGCGCAGACCGCAGGCATCCTCCCTGTTGACATCGGCGCTCTCTCAGCAGATATGGCGGCATTCTCAGGGCATAAGGGGCTCTATGGGCTCCAGGGCACCGGAGGCCTTGTTGTTGGAGAGCGGGTCCGTTCTCTCAGGCCCTGGCGCGAGGGTGGGACTGGGTTCAACTCCCTTTCCGAGACACAGCCCAGGGAGTGGCCGGAGGCCTTTGAGTCCGGCACGCACAATGTTCCCGGCATTTTGTCCCTCGGCGAAGGGCTTGCGTTTATTGAGGAGCAGGGTTTTGAGGCAGTCCGACGTGCTGAAATGGAGCGGTTTGCGCAGCTCTGGGATGCGCTGTCCGGGGTCCCGGGTGTCGAGCTCTACGGTCCCCCACCAGGCGAAGACAGAATTGCCGTACTCTCCCTGAACATCAGGGGCTGGGAGCCGGAAGATGTGGGCTCAGTCCTCAATTACAACCACGGCATCCAGTGTCGCACCGGACTGCACTGCTCTCCCCTCGCTCACCAGACCATCGGGACCTATCCGACAGGCTCCGTCCGCCTGAGCCCCGGCTGTTTCACCACGGAGGAGGATATCCAGAAGGCCATCAAAGCAATAAGGACGCTGGCGATGACTCTCGTTCCGGTATGATCAATAGTGTTGCTTTATAAAGGGTTTCATTATTGAATAGACCTTGACCGGAAAATCTCCCCTTCCACCCGTGAGGAGTCCCCTGTCCTCCGACAGGTCTGCACGCATATCATTCCTCCACCTCCACTTGATGAAAGTATCACCGTAAGACATTGCGGCCACATCCGGAATCGGGAAACCTGATAACTGGAATAGCTCTTTCTTCAAGATCATTGTCCCAAATAAGGTGGAGAGTCAAGAGCTTCCCAGTCCAATAAATCAGGTTCAAGGAAGACTGAGAAAGTCCTGTATCTCATTGAGATATTACAGAAATTTCTTGACAAGTCTGTCATTCTCTGTTATGGTTTTTTTGTTTAGCAACCTTTCAGGGGCCATCCTTCAGAAGATCGCATAAACAGGTTTACAGCTTTGGTTCTAATCCGAAAGTCCTAATACTTTCGGACATATTGATGTGCGTGGTGTGAGACATTCATACTATGTGGCGGATGGCTCTTTCCGGGAAGAGGGGTTGTATTCCCCCTTTGGAAAAGGGGGATGGAGGGGGATTTCAGGGGAAATGGAAAATCCATATTTCAGTTTTTACACGCAAAGGGAGGGGGGGAGTCATGAAGGGTCTGCGTAAGATTTCATCGGTGTTTCTTGTCTGTCTGCTTTTGCTGGAGCCGGTTTTTACTGCCACTCTGAGCGCATCCTATGGACCGGGACCACGGCCCAGGATTGCTGAGGAGGATTTGATTGCCGCAAAATCCCCCCTCACCCCCCTTTTTCAAAGTGGGGAAGAAGCCCCATTTTCTCAAGGCATTGATACCTCCCTTTGGAAAAGGGAGGATAGGAGGGATTTGACTGAACGTGCACCGGCCATGCTCAAAGGCACAAGCATTGATCCTTCCAATCTCAAGCTTGGCGAGAATCCGCCTGTTGCCAATGAGGCAGAGATCAAGAACGCCTTGGGCAAGATGCCTATGACCTTTATTGAGAACAAGGGGCAGATGGATGCGCGGGTCAGATACTACGCCAAGACAGGCAGCGGGACGATATGGCTCAGTCGAGGCATCACAGACCTGGCCCTTCATTCTTCCCGGACCGGTGCCTGTTCCAATGTACGCAAAGTTTGCGGCAAAACTGACCGCTGATGTGATGTGGCCCATAGAGGATATCAATCCAGTCAGGTTTACCTGGAGGGGCGGTCATCTTGTGCCTGAACTTAGGGGATCTTTGGGGGCTGGTGTTGATAGCACTATAGCTGTAGAGGGCTGGGTTGAGGGAGGAGCTGACGTGGAGATGCAATATCCTGAGGAGCCACATTTGAAGGACGTAACCCTTTTTGTCCATGGCGGCTTTAAGGCTTATGCCCTGATGTGGGAGTGGGAGCAGGAGGCTTGGCAGTGGGACTGGAACCTCAACGGCAACGTTGCCACTTTCAGCGCAGAACAGGCGGAGATGAGAAAGCCTGTTGCGCCGAGACTCCTGCCGAGGAGCTATCTCCAGAGCACCGATTACAGCGGCTTCAGAGAGAAGCCCGCTTACTCAGCACAGACTTTCTCAGGCGTCGGCACGGTGGAGACAGCTGCCATAGAGACGAACATATTCCCCCATTCAGAGGCCAACCTCTCGGCAAGGGGCACGAAGCTGAGCCTCACCTACCTGACGGACAACGCCCAGCGCACAGACATCAACCGCACCATGGCCGTGTTCTCAGCCTTTGACGGCACTGCTTGGAGCGCTCCTCAGGCGATAGCCGACGACGGCACAGCGGACTTCCACCCCAACAGCATCACCTTTGCTGACGGCACCGTCATTGCCGCCTGGGAGAACGAGAAGGCTGCGTTGCCTGACACGGCAACCTTCGACGAGATGAAGCAAAACCTCGACATAGCGGCGGCTGCCTACAACCCCACAACAAAGACCTGGTCAGGTCAGAGAGCCATCACGAACAACTCCTACCTGGACATAGCCCCTAAGCTCTCGGGCCAGAAAAAAGGAAACGTCATGCTCCTCTGGGCTGCCAATGAGGCCAATGAGATAATGGGAAGCTCTACTGCCCCGGTCACTCTCAGATACGCAAAGTACAACGGCTCCTCATGGTCAGCCGCAAAGGCTGTTGGGCAGATCCCCTACGGCCTTCTCAAGTACAGCCTTCTGTACGACGGCGCAAAGGCCTATGTCGTCATGAGCCTCGACACAGACAGTGACACAGCAACAGTGAATGATCACGAGCTCTACCTCCTGACCTTTGAGAGCGGGGCCTGGGGCTCCCTTACCAGACTGACCAATGACACGGTCCCTGATGACAACCCCCAGCTCGCCCTTGACCCCGCAGGCAAGGTACTCCTCGTCTGGCTCAAGGGGAATGAGGTCTCCTCAGCTCTTGACCTTGACATGACAGGCAGGACTGTTGTCAGGACTGATGAATACTCAACGAACCTTGCCGACTTTAAGCTCGCATCGTCGGCAGACGGAAAGATCAGCCTGATCTGGGCCGAGCCTTCCGAGTTCAGCTCAGACATCAGGGCTGAGTTTTATGATCCTATTCTCAGGGTATGGGGAAGCCCGTCACAGCTGACTGCAGACACCGAGACAGAGCGGGGCATAACAGCGGCCTATTACGGTCAGGACACCATCATCGCCGTCTACAACAGGAACCAAGTGGGCCAGCAGACAATCACAAGGACTGCTGCGAACGGCAGGGCGGTCAGCTTTGCCGCACCTACAGCCATCTCGACTGACCTTTACATGCTCAGGCACACCATGACAAAGGATCTCGCTTTTGACTCCGGCAGCCTGAGGGCGCAGCCCTCCAACCCCGAACCAGGCAACCCGGTTACATTCTTCGCAACAGCCCGGAACCTCGGGGACTCACCTGCTGAAAATGTTGCAGTTGCCTTCTATAACGGCGACCCTGGAGCCGGGGGGACAGAGATAGGACAGACAACCATTGCCCAGATCCTCAAGCCCGGAGACACTGCCGAAGTCTCCTTTGCCTGG
>JBAZFD010000145.1:0-5692 GCA_041653575.1 Thermodesulfovibrionales bacterium | reverse complement strand
CGACCACCGTCTCTGGTGCCATCTCTGTCACCACGACCGTCTCTGATACGGCCACCATCCCTGTCACCACGACCGTCTCTGATCCTGTCTCTGTCTCTCCGCCAGTCTCTCCTGTCTCTATCGAATCTGTCTCTCCAGTCCCGTTCCCAGAGTCTCCCTTCTCTGTTCCTTCTGTCTCTCCATTCCCGCCATTTGTCGTTTCTTTCCCAGAACCTTTCCCTCTCCCATCTCCGCCAATCCCTGTTGAAACGGTCATAAGGGATCCTGTCATATATGGGAGGAATGTCACGCCAACGGGGCGGCAGATCCATCAGGTAACGGGGGACATGCCGATGGCCAATATAGCCCCAGGGGCCGTTATAAAACCTTGATTTGTACCAGTAGCCCCTGTAGGGGCGGTACCAGAAGCCGTTATAAAACAAAATGTCTACATCAATACCAGGCACATAGTACGCATAAGATCCCGGTATTGGAACCACGTCTGGGGGGGCAGCAAAATCATACTCAGGGAGGGGGGCATAATCGTCTACTTCCTCGTCTAATCCATCGTCTGCTCCCAGGCCTATTGTTGCGTTTACGTCACCTTCAACTTCAGCGCTGCCGATGTTCGGGGATGATAATCCCGTCACAGCAACCATCGCTGCTCCAACGACCAGAAAACTGAGCTTGCTTCGCTTCATATTAGCCTCCTTTACCTTTCTGGTGTCACTAATAAATGATAACACAGGAAAAGCAGGAGATTGCCTTAAAAGCAGAAGATTGCCTTTTAGAGTCGGGAGATAAAGAAGGAGAGCCTTCTGTGAGACTGAGGAGGCTCTCCTTCTTTAATCTTTGCTGTTTTATACGCTCTTAGTCTCTCTTGTCCCTTTCAAGCTCTCTTTTGTCCTCCCGGAGCTCTCTCTTGTCTCTCTTAATCTCTCTCTGGCCTTCCCGGATTTCTCTCCTGTCTCTCTGGATCTCTCTCCGGTCAGCTCCTTCCCTGATATCCCGCCGGAGTTCTCCTCTGTCCTGCTGCAACTCCCTCTTATCCCTCTGGAGCTCTCTTCTATCCTGCTGGAGCTCCCTTCTGTCTCTTTGGATTTCTCCCCTGTCGGGTCTCCGTTCTCTTCTTTCCCTCTCCCAGTCTCTTCTGTCCCTGTCGAAGTGGCTTCTTCTTTCCCGCTCCCAGAGTCTCCCTTCCCTGTTCCTTCTGTCTCTCCACTCACGCCACCTGTCTTGCCTGTCCCAGTATCTATTCTTCTCCCATCTCCTCCAGTCCCTGTTGAAACGGTCATAGGGTATCCTTTCGATATGAGGAAGCTCACGCCAGCGGGGCGGAAGATTAAAGAGGTATCTGGGAACATGCCGGTGCCCTATGTGGGCCCAGGGTCCGTTATAGGCTCTTGACCTGTACCAGTAGCCCCTGTAGGGCCGGTACCAATACCCGCTATAGAAAAAGACATCAAAGTCAACATCAGGGGCAAAGTAGACATAGGTTCCCGGTATCACAACCAACTCCGGGGGAGCGGCAAAGGTGTATGCCGGCAGGGGGGCCAAAAGCCCTATTCCAATGTTTACGTCAACTTCTGCGCTGCTGATGTTTGGGGATGACAATCCCGTTACGGCTACGATTGCCGCTCCAAGAGCCATAAGACCAAGTCTTTTGCGCTTCATTGAACCTCCTTCACCTGTGCAGGTGCTTGCAGTATTTAGATACAATAATACCACAGGAAAAGTCGAAAACCTCTCCTGTTTCCTGAATCACCGTAGCGACGGTATCGCCGAAGACCCTGCTCAGGCCTGCAACAGACAGACAGGCTCATGAGAGGCGCAGTGTTTCGTCACTGCCCCTCGGGGAAGTCTGCGCTCAATGTTGTTTCCTTCCAGAGGTCGAACTCATGGCTCAGGGAATCGAGCTTTTCCTGAGCCCGCTGAAAGGCAACCTTGCCCAGCAACAGCCTGAAGTGTTCTGCTCCGCCATTGCTGAGCCTCCTTGAACAGTTTGCTTTTCTATAAAATGAGGAATGTTCAATGGTAGCACAGAAGGAGAGGCATGGAGAATCGGGCAGGAGTTTTTCAGGCTGGGGATAATAGTGATACAATAGGGGCCATCAGTTGAATGCCTGAAAGAGGAAAGGAATAAAGAGATGGACGGAAGAAAGAGGGCTGATATACGACCCGGGCTGGCTGTTTCCATTGTCCTGAAGCAGGACCAGCGGACAGGCAGGCTCACCGAAGGGATCGTCAGGGATATCCTGACGAAATCGCCCACCCATCCCCACGGGATCAAGGTCAGACTTGAAAGCGGTGAGGTGGGCAGGGTGAAGACGATAGGGCAGGGCTCATAGATATGTGCGAATTCTGCACAAAACACGGCGATGGCCAGATATGGTACAAAAACGCGGCGAACTATGGCCAGGACCTCCTCTCTGACCTGAACAGGCGGAGATACATCGAGGGGTTTTACGAGACCACCATCCAGGAAGGATTCAACGCCCTCGGCAGGCTGGAGACCCTCTTCAGGAAGAGGGGCCGCCTGCCCGAGGCGCTGAAGAAGGCGATGGTGGATAAGGCAAAAACAGAACACTTCGGCCAGGTTCTTCCCATGGAAGAGATCAGGGAGTTGGTGATGAAGTCATCCACCATAGTCAGACTCCCCTGCGCCTGCCGCTGGGCATCGCAGAAAAAGGAGGAGCGGTGCTGTTACGGCGTCAGCTTCGGCCCCGAGCCCTGGTATAACGGCACGGACATGAGCTTCTTCGGGAAGACGCCTGATATGGGACGCGAGGCGGTGGCAAGGGAAGAGGCGCTGCAACAGATGGAGGCCTTGGAGGAGCATGGCGCTGTACACACCATCTGGACCATGATGACCCCCTTCATAGGCGCGATCTGCAACTGCTCTGTGGAGGGCTGCCTCGCCATGCGCACTCTCACCGGCATAGGCGTGGAGACCATGGCCAGGGCTGAATTTGTGGCCCAGGCGGATGAAGGACTCTGTATAGGTTGCGGCTCCTGCACTGACCGTTGCCAGTTCGGAGCCATCGACTCCGGACAGGAAAGCGGCAGGAATATCGCGGTCATTGACCGGAACAAATGCTTCGGCTGCGGCCTCTGCAGAAAGGCCTGCGGTGCAGGGGCGATCTCACTACAGCCGAGGTAAGACATGCTTCCTTCTGATTTTATAAACACCAGCAGGCTCGTTGAGACCTTTATCGAGCTCATAGAGATCAACTCTCCCTCCTTTTGCGAAGAACGGATCGGTGAGCTCCTTGTCAGGAAGCTCGTCCATGCCGGATGCCAGGTGGAGATGCAGAGATACGACC
This sequence comes from Thermodesulfovibrionales bacterium, assembly GCA_041653575.1. Lineage (GTDB taxonomy): Bacteria > Nitrospirota > Thermodesulfovibrionia > Thermodesulfovibrionales > Dissulfurispiraceae > JBAZFD01. The sequence continues at coordinate 2,390 of JBAZFD010000145.1, read as the reverse complement.
GCTCCTTCAACATCATAGCCAGAAAAAAGGGGACTGCGGCAAATGCCCTTCCCCTCCTTATCAGCGGCCACATGGACACCATCGAGCCTACCGAGGGGATTGAGTTCAGCGTTGACGACCTTCTCATCAGATCAACAGGGAACACCGTGCTCGGGGCAGACGACAAGAGCGCCCTCAGCCAGATCATCGAAGCCCTCCAGGTCCTCCATGAGCAGGAGATCTCCCATGGAGAGATAGAGATAGTCCTCACCTCAGCAGAGGAAAAAGGTTTGACAGGGGCGAAGAACCTCGACTATTCCCGGATAAAGTCCCGCCACGCCCTTGTGCTCGACGCAGCAGGAGGCGTTGGAAGGCTGGTGGTCGCTGCACCGACACACATCACCTATGAGATGCGCGTTGTCGGGAAGGCTGCCCACGCAGGCGCGGAGCCTGAAAAGGGGATCAGCGCCATAACCGCTGCTGCCCGTATCATCGCTGCCCTCCCAGACGGAAGGATAAACTGCAACACCACAGCCAACGTGGGCATGATCAGGGGAGGGACAGCGACAAACGTTGTCCCCAGGGAGACAATCATCCACGGCGAGCTGAGGAGCCGAGACGCAGCCGTGCTTGAAGAGACCAGGAGGCGGATATTCGAGATAGCCCTTACTGTTGCGGGGCAGAACAACGTAGAGCTTTCCATCACGGAGCACCAGGAGTACAAGGCCTTCACCTTAGACAAAACCGACAGTTTCCTTCAGTTCCTGGCAGGGGCTTTCAGGAGCTGCGGCATAGAGCCTGCGTTTGTGGAGGTGGGCAGTGGCTCAGACGCGAACATCTTCAACGACAACGGCATAAAGACCGTCAACATCTCAAACGGCATGAGACAGATCCACACAAAGGAGGAACATATCTCCATCAGGGACCTCAACGACGGCTGCCGCGTCCTCCTGGAGGCTATAACGGGTTTCAGGGAGTTCAGAGGATAGAGAACTGTGACTGCCTGATCTCAGGATTTTCTGGCATTCCCGCTTGTCGGGAATCCTTCTGAAAAGCCCAAAAGGATGCCGGACAAGCCGGAACAGTCACAAAAGAGGATATGACAGAGCTTGAAAAAGGGAGTCTATAACAGGACAGCACCCTTCTTTTTCTGAACATTAACAGTTGTACGCTACATTTTTCAAGAACACCCTGTGAGCATCACTTTCAGGCCGATATTGCAAAAGAGCCCCTGCCTGCCCATTTTCCTATGCTGCTGTTCTACAATAAAGGACATTTTCGGATCTGAACATTTGGGAGGCATTATGATGGATATTCTTTTCAACGACATAGAGATCCGCATCCTTGGCTGCCTGATTGAGAAGGAGATGACGACTCCTGAGTATTACCCACTGACCCTGAACAGCCTGACCAGCGCCTGCAATCAGAAGTCGAACAGGCATCCTGTTGTTTCCTACGACGAGGCGACAGTGGAGGAGGGCGTGGAAGGGCTGAGGCAGAAGGGGTTTGTGTCAAGGACCATGATGCCGGGGAGCAGGGTGGCAAAGTATCTCCATGCCCTGCCTGACAGGTTTGACCTCTCCAGGGAGGAGGTGGCTCTGCTCTGCGAGCTGATGCTCAGGGGGCCTCAGACACTGGGGGAGCTTAGGTCCCGGGCTGAAAGAATGACGACTTTGGGGAGCCTGGAGGATCTGGAGAGGATCATCCAGGGGCTCATGGAGCACGACCCGCTCCTTGTGACAAAGCTGCCGAGGGAGGCGGGGAGGAAGGAGAGCAGGTACGCCCATCTCCTTGCAGGCGAGGTTCAGCCAGCCTCCGAGCAGGCAACAGGGAGCTCTGGCTCAGCGGATAAGATTTCTGTGCTGGAGGCTGAGGTTGCCCGGCTCAGGCAGGATCTGGATGAACTGAGGCAGGAGTTTGAGACCTTCAAAAAGCAATTCTGATCAGACTCCCTAATAATGTCATTGTCTGATAGATCGGTGAATCCACCCTTCGACAGGCTCAGGGTGACAAAGGCTGTCATGGTGAGCTTGTCGAACCATGGATTCCCGGTCAAGCCGGGGAATGACGGAACAAGAAAGGGGGGACTTGCTACCCCGATCCGTTTACTATCGCCTCCAGGGTCTCCCACCTTTCATAGGAGGAGGCGATCTCCGGTTCCAGCGCTTCTATCCTGGCCTTGGCAGAGGTTATCACCGAGGGATCCTCTTTGTAAGAATCAGGATTACCGAGGAAAATAAAGAGGTTTTCCCTCTCGGTCTCAAGTGATTCTATAAGGCTTGGCAGGACCTCAAGCTCCTTCTTCTCCTTGAAGGTGAGAGTGCGGGGCTTTTCCTTCTGCTGTTTTGGCCGCTCCTGCTTCACCGCTTTTTCCTTCTTTATAACGGTCTCGGCGGGCCTCTGCATCAGCC
>JBAZFD010000144.1:0-5699 GCA_041653575.1 Thermodesulfovibrionales bacterium | reverse complement strand
CAGGCGGGGCTGTCCTGGGAGGCGGGGCGTAGCTGTGACAGGATGCGCAGCTCCGCTGGAAGACCGCTTCACCTTTGGCGAGGATATCCTCGCCTTTTTCAGCAGCAGGGACAGCTCCGGCAGCGCCAAGGAGCAGGACTGTTGCAATGAATGTTCGTTTCATTCGTTTCTCCTCCGGAAAGGGATATTTTCCCCCATAGTACCATCTTTGGCTTTTTGGCGGCAATTTCCGGAGCAGCAACAGAAAAGGCCCTGCCGGAGCAGGGCCTTTGAGGGGTTTTCAGTCTGACTGCCTTCAGTTGCCTATTGTGCTGCCCGTGTGAAGTTGTGGCATCTGCTGCAATCGAACCTCCTGTCAGTCACATGCTTCCTGTGGATCTCTGTGAAGGACTTGTTTTCTTTCCTGCTGTGACAGGAGACGCAGAGCTGGCTTTCAGGCGCCTTGAGACCGTAGCCGATGGCCTTCAGATCCATCTGGGCGGTGGTGCCGTGGCAGCTGGCGCAGCTCAGGGCCTGAGTCTTGGGCGGCACCTCATGGGTGATGAGCTGGAACTCCCCTGTGGTCACAAAGGTGTATGGCTCATTGGGATCAAGGCCCATCTTCTGAAGCCCTGACCTGACGGCTGCGTTCACATCCCCTGTGGGGAAGTAGACGCTTGTGTCGAGGGCTATCAGCTTGTCCAGCCGTGATGCCATGGGAGCGTTCGAGGTCTTGTACTTGAAGGGGTAGAGCTTGCTGCCTGGGTCGTTTATGCCGCCCTCTGGCCTGGACATGAGGTAAACGCCGGTTTCAGGGTCGACTGTCGCAAGGTCACCCACGGTATAGCCGCTGCTCTGGCCGTTCCAGAACCTGTAGACAGGTTTCACGTTGTTCACCATGGTGTACAGGGGGTGCATCTTGCCGTCAGCCGCCAGATGGCTGAACTGCCAGTCCCTGTGCATCTCAGTCGCCTCTGTGGCAAGCGTGTCTGCCGCATCCCTGGCAAAGGTGCTGATATGGCAGGTCTGGCAGGCAATCTTTGCCGTGTGTCTGTTCAGGGTGGAGTCTGCATGGCTGAAGCTCTGGTGGCAGGAGGCGGTAGAGCATCCCATGGGCGCATTCAGGTCCGTGGGCCTGAGGTCATTTCCTCTTCCGGCTATCCTGTGCTCCTGCGTTGTATGGCACTGCTGGCAGGTGATGTTCTGCCCTGTAGTCGACATGTGGACATCGAGGTTCCTGTCTGAGGTGTTGCCCAGGGCGAGGGGCATGTCGCCTCTCTTGTTATTGTCACCGCCGCCTCCCTTGGCATGGCACTGGAGGCATGTTGCCCGTGTGGGTTTGTGGACCGTCTGTGCGGCCTGATCCATGCCTATAGCCATGTTTGCAGTGTCAGGGACAAATGCGCCATTGACCTTGACCCTCTTGTACTCCTTCTGGTGACAGATGAGGCAGTCGATGTTGTTCAGCTGGGCCATCATTGCTGTTTCCTCAGGCACGGCGCCCAGCCCCACATGACAGGCGCTGCAGCTGTTCCAGTTGCCCAGGATATTGACGCAATAGGAGTTCATGGCCCCAGCGGTTTTACCCTGAACCGGCTGTCCGTTAATGAGCTCTTCTGCGCTTCCTTTCCACTGGTAGTGAACAGAGGCATGGACCTGATTTGCCTCGTTTGAATGGCAGACGAGACAGGTGGAAGAGCCGGTCCAGATCATGCCTGAATGGTCTCCTGAAGTCGGAGGCGGCGGTGTGGTTGATGTGGGACGGCTTCTATAGTTTCCGGGAAAGGTTCTTGCCTTGATCTCCTGAAGGTTGGAGAAGCCGTCCCTGTCGGAATCACGGGCTTCAAGCCATGAGTTAAACCTGCGTTCAGCTCTGTTGAAGTCCTTTCCGAAGGAGTTCCTGTCTCCGCCATCTGATCTCAGGTGGCAGACTTTGCAGCTGTCGAGGACAGTTTTTGTTGTGCCGTATTTCTGGTTGAAGGTTTTCATGTAGGAGGAGCGCGCATGAGCAGCTCCGGCAGACCATGCCAAAAGGGCGACTATAACCAAGGCGCTGAAGAGCGTCTTTTTCATTGTGCCTCCAAAAAACTGTGAGAATTCATTCGATCTCTCTGTTGTCCGCCCATGATTGCTGCAATCAGACCGGACAATACCCCCATTTTTTTGCGCGAGGCCAGACGGACCAGGTATTTCCGTCCGGCCCGGCGTATTCCGCTGAAGGATACGCCTGCTGCGGGAAGCGTCGACAGATAACCAGAAACCTCCTTTCCGGCCATTATTGCGAGCTCTCTGCTCATTCATACCAATGCCCCACCTTTTTGTTTGTCTTTTTTTTCGATGGTGAGAGCAGTATAGTTTAATTGTTGCTTGTATATTAACCAGTTGAATCTTAGAGGAAGCTTAAAAGGGGATGCGAGACGGGCAGATAAAAAGGAAAGCCCCGGCCTTCTCAGGCCGGGGCTTCGTCAGTTTCTTCAGGGGCAGCTATTGGTGCACAGACGGTCCTATGCCCTGGCTGCTTCCTTCAGGTTGGTTAATGATCCGCTTCGTGGGGGTTGTCCCCGCCTGGATTGTTCGTGTGACAGACGGTACACTTTCCTATGGAGCCTGCCTTGCCCTGGAGAGCCACAGGCTGGACATTGTCCAGGGGGTTCTGTGATGGCCACCAGGCGTGAGGGCTGTTGTGGCAGGTTGCGCACATCACCCCGCCGTGACCATTTGACTGCCTGTACAGCGCCTTTCCTGTTGAATACTTGGAGTCATGACATTTTGTGCATGAAGGCTCTTCAAACCAGGGGTTCCTGCCTGCCACAATGGATGCCGTCACTTTTTCGAGATCACCGTGGCACTTCTCGCAGTTCGGCTTTGTCCCCTCAGCCCCCATGTCCTCCAGGCCGCTCCTGTTGCACTTGGTATTCTTGCCTGGATGGCAGTCATAGCAGCCTGGGGTGTTTTTCCCCTGTTTCATGTGTTTGCCGTGCATGGCCAGGGAGAGGGAGGAAACATCCGGTTTGCCGGGCGCGCCCAGGGCGTTGTCGCTGTGGCATTCGGCGCAGAGCACAGGCTTGCGCTGCATCAGCGTTGTTCCCTCTTCCTGGTCATGGAGCTGGAGGATGTTGCTCTCCAATGTTCCGTTCATGCCCTTTGCGGCAGCCTTTCCTGAGGCGTGGCATTTCTGGCAGTCCATCTCATCCGATACAGGGATAACTACCTCTGTTGAGGCGATGACTGTGCCTGCCGTATTTTTCACCTTGACGATAGCCCTCTGGTAAGGGTTCCAGGTCATGCTGTCGTCAAAGGGAAGGGCCGGGATGCCTGTTGCCTCAAAATGATTGCCCACAGCCACCATTGTGCCTGAGAGACCGTTGCCGGTGAGACCGATGCCTACGGGAAGGGCCACCCCGAAGAGGGGTTCGACATACTGCCAGAAATCGCTTTTCCCTACCACCGTGGTATTGTTCACCAGGGCGTATTCAACCGTGACGCCTGAGGTGACAATTTTGGGAGAGTCTCCTCTCTCTATGATCTGGACCATGAGGGTGTTGTAGGGAGGAAGGAGCGCCAGTTCCTTGAAGCTCGGGTTGAGGCAGTGCATCCCGAGGTCGTTCCAGCCTATGGCAACATAGCCGCCTGAGGTTGCTGTTGTCGTTGCGGTGCCTGAGCTGCTGCTTGTCGTTTCTGTTGAGTGGTTTCTGCGCTTTTCATGCTTTTCATGTTTCTTGCTGCGGTCGTCAGAGAAAACAACGGTTGAAATGCCCAGGACAAGCAATATACTGACGGTAAGCAGGAATATCTTTTTCATTTTGCCTCCGACAAAGAGTTGAGGGTGTGTGCTTCTTTATAGTCTGTTCATGCCCAGAGTCGACAGCATGAGCAATCTCTCTCTTGCAGTGTCAGCAACCCATTCCCGGCAGTGCAGTGAAAATTATTCCGGGCCGAATCTGTTGTTTCAGCCGGGAAGCCGATGGTCGGTTGATCTGAAATAGCCTGAGCCATCCGGGAAAGATGGCTCCTGACGGGCAAATCAGGGACTTCTTTCCTGTTTTAGGGTGTTTTGCATAAGCGTCTCCTAACCTCCTTTCTTTTAATGTTGTTTTAATATAGCCAAGGAAAGATTAAAAAAGGATTAAAATAGTCCTTAATTCCTGGCAAGTGCAAAAAAGAAAGCCCCGGACAGTGAAGTCCGGGGCTTTGAGAATAGGAGTTTTACCCTGTTTTTTTATTTCCTGGTTGCCCACCATGAGGCGAACCAGCTCAAAAAGCTGGGCTGTGAAGGTTTGTACTGGACAGGAGTGGAGTTCCAGGAGGTGGTGGAGCTGTTTGTGGCGCTGGAACCGCTGCTGCTCGTGCTGCCGGCGGATGATGAGCTTTTCTTGTGTTCATCATCCTTTGATGACTTCGATGCCGATGTGTTTTTGCTGGAATGAGAGGATTTGTCTGAGTCATGATGATCATCATCGTCATTGTTCTTTGCATTGGAGGAGCTCCCGGTTGATGATCCGGTTGAGTCCGAAGGGTATGTCGCTCCGGTTGAAGGACGGGAGAAGCTATGGCACTTGTTGCAGTCCATTTCAGCCCTGTCGTGCTCCTTGTGCATATCCGTGAAACCTGCATAGGATGCGGTATAAGAGTATTCACCGGAGTTGGCGCTGTAGTCGTCGTGGCAGGACGAGCAGACCTGCTGCTCTGTCCCCTTGAGCCCGTATCCCAGGGTTTTCATGTCCATCTGGGCCGTTGTGCCGTGGCAGTCTGTGCACTGAAGGGCCTGCCCCTCGGGCTGCACCTCATGGGTGATGAGCTGGAACTCTGCTGTTGTCACAAAGGAGTAGGGCTCGTTGGGGTTTTTGCCCATATTCTGGAGGCCTGACCGTATGGCTGCGTTTGAGTCCCCTGTCTTGAAGAAGATGCTTGTGTCCACAGGAACAAGGATCTTCAGCTGTGTTGCAAGGGGCTGATATGAGGTCTTGTACTTGAAGGGGTAGAGCTTGCTGTTTGTGTCTGCGATGGATCCCTCGGGCTTGGAGACGAGGTAGATACCCATTTCAGGATCGACCATTGCAGGATCTCCGAGGTTATACACGCTGCTCTGACCGCTCCAGAATCGGTACCAGGGCTTTACGTTGTTTGCCATGATGTTTTTGGGGTGGATCTGGCCATTGGCTGCTAACTGGCCTTCCCGCCAGTCCCTGTGAATCTCTGTGGCATCGGTGGCAGGAGTGTCGGCTGCATTGCGTGCAAAGGTCCTGATGTGGCAGGTCTGGCAGGCAACCTTTGAGCTGTGTGAGTCTATTGCGGAATCGTCGTGCCTCATGGAGGAGTGACACTTTGATGTTGAGCATCCCACAGTTGCTTCAAGGTCGGTAGGCCTGAGGTCGCTTCCCCTGCCTGCTATCCTGTGATCATCCTCTTTGTGGCATTTCTGGCAGTCCATGTTTTCGCCTGTTGTTGCCATATGGACATCGAAGTTCTTGTCCGTTGTGCTTGCCAGGGAGAGGGGCATGTCGCCTCTTTTGTAGTTGTCTCCTCCGCCTCCCTTGGCATGGCACTGGAGACATGCTGTCCTCGTCGGCTCATGGACCGTGATGGCAGCCTCATCCATGCTGATGGTCATGTTGGCTGTGTCAGGGACGAAGACACCGTTGACGTTTTTCCTCTTGTACTGATCCTGGTGGCAGAGGAGACAGTCAATGTTGTTCAGCTGCGCCATGGAAGGGGTTGCT
>JBAZFD010000143.1:0-5705 GCA_041653575.1 Thermodesulfovibrionales bacterium | reverse complement strand
GACCCTTCCCCTGAGCTGCCGCCTTGAGCCCTCAAACCTGGACTGTTTCGAGTAATGGGCGGATTTTCTGTTGGGGTTGTGGCGGGTCTTTCTGAAGAGGGATCCGTAGTCCATGAGGCCGTAGTACCACTGACGGGGATCCTGCCTGTCCAGGGTCAGCTCCACGAGGGGATATATCTCAGTGTCTTTCACGTCGTCTCTGTCATGGAAGAAGAAATGAATGAAGACCCTTCTGATGTTCGTCTCTATGAAGACCGTGGGGCTGTTGAAGGCAAAGGCTGCGATGGACGATGCGGTGGCCTTTCCTATGCCGGGGAGCTTTGCCAGCAGCTCAGGCGAGGCGGGGAGGATTCCGCCATGCTCCTCCATGACCCGGACAGCGAGCCTCTGGAGGGAGATCGCCCTCCTGTTGTACCCCATTCCCTGCCAGGCTGCAAGGACCTCCTGGAGTGGGGCAGCTGCCAGGGAGGGGAAGTCGGGGAAGAGGGCAATAAACTCCGCGTACTTTCCCATGACCCGCTCAACCTGTGTCTGCTGGAGCATCACCTCTGAGACAACAATCCTGTAAGGATCATCCGTCTCCCGCCAGGGCATCTTTCTGCCCTGCTTTCTGTAATGGCCTTTGATGATTGACTGAAAGAGGCTGACTGTCCTGGGGGTGACACCTTCAGTTGCGAGGAGTTCCCTGAGCTTTTGCTCGTCTGTTCCTAAGGTCAGCATAGTGGTCAATGACTCAGACGAGGATGCCCCTGGCCACTTCTGTGACCTCTCCTCCCACCTCAACTCTTATTGCTCCTCCTTCGTCGTCGGCATCGAGGAAGAGGAGGGAAGGTCTCCCGATCTCATACCCCTGCTCAACGCGGAGGGAGATCTTTCCTCCCCCGAAGTACCGGTGTTCTGCAAGATATCCTGCGAGGCAGCCGTTGCCGCTTCCTGTTGCCGGGTCTTCCTCTATCCCATAGTAGGGGGCGAACATCCTGACATGGAGATCGTTTTCCTCTCTCTCTGTCTCGGGGCAGAAGAGCATGATTCCCTTTGCCTCCAGGGAGGAGATAAGCTTGTTGTACGGAACTTTCCGGAGCTCTGCCCTTTTTGTGGCCTCCCTGTTTTTCAGGGGGACTATGATGAAAGGGAGTCCTGTGGAGACCTCCTGCACAGGGAACCGGGGATCAATGTCTGCTGCGGCAAGGGATATTGCCTCTGCGACTGCTTCCTTTCCGATCTCCTTGCTGAAGGCCGGGGTTTTCTGTTTCATCGTGAGCCTCTTCAGGAGGCCATCGGAGTAATCCAGCCTCACCGGGATCTGTCCTGTTTGCAGGTTCAGGTGGATCTCAGGAACGGGTTCCCCGATGATCTCCCTCTGGATCACGAAGGCGGTTCCCAGAGTTGGGTGGCCTGCGAAGGGGACCTCTTCCGAGGGGGTGAATATGCGGACGTCATATCCGTTGTTATTGATCTTCTCTGAGAGGATGAAGGTGGTCTCTGAGAAGTTTATCTCACGGGCGATCTGCTGCATCTCCCTGTCTGTGATGGGCTTATGCACCCTCACGACAGCCAGGGGGTTGCCGGTGTATTTGCCCTCTGAAAAGACATCAACGATGGAGAATGGGTTGGCCATAATAGATCCTCAGTCCTTTCATTCGAATTCTTCTTTGTGTTAGATTGTAGCATAGTCTTATCTCTTTGAAACAAACATGGAAATCTGGATATTCATCTTCATCATCGGTCTCCTCGGCCTGAACTGGCCGCTCCTGGAAGCGTTCAGGGAGAATGTTGCCGGTTATCTCTTTCTCTTCTGGTTCGGCTTCATCTGTCTGGTTGCCTGGGCCTCCAACCGCTGGGGGCGAAAGGCATGACCGGTTCGGCAGGTGGGAGAGGAGGCGTGAGCGGCTTAGCTCCCTTTTCGTTGCCGGAGTTGGTGAAAAGGAGCGTCCACAGCCGCACCTGTTTGAGTCCGAAGGACGCGTTTTGCGGCTGTAGCGGAATGAGCATACTCCGGCAGAAAAGCGAGCTACTGAGCGAATGCCTCCTCTCCCTGCTGCCGTTGCCGGGGTAATCAAATGTTCACACCTTATAATCTTTTCATTATCGTCCTGGCCTACCTGCTGCTCCTCTTTGCTGTGGCCTACTACGCTGAGAGGCGGGAGAGGTTCGGCAGGAGTATTGTCAATAACCCTTATGTCTATTCCCTCTCCCTGGCCGTCTATTGCACCTCGTGGACATTCTACGGGAGCGTGGGCAAGGCGGCCACCTCGGGACTTTCCTTTCTCACCACCTATCTCGGGCCGACCCTTATGGCTGCGCTCTGGGTCATTATCCTGAAAAAGGTGGTGCGCGTGGCGAGGGCGAACAGGATCACCACCATATCGGACTTTATAGGGATGAGGTATGGAAAGTCCCTCTCTCTTTCAGCCCTGGTCACCGTTATCGCAGTGGTGGGGGTTACACCCTACCTGGGGCTCCAGATCAAGGCGATCATCAGCACCTTTTCCCTGCTTTCAGGCGGGAGGTCGGGGAGCTCCGAGGCAGGGCTCTTCATCACCCTCATGCTCGGCGCCTTTGCCATTATCTTCGGTGCCCGCCGCCTGGACTCATCGGAGAGGCACGGCGGGCTTGTCTTTGCCGTAGCCTTTGAATCACTGGTGAAGCTCTGCGCCTTCCTCCTCGTGGGCGGCTTCGTCACCTACGGGGTCTTTGACGGTTTCGGGGACATTATGGGGAGGATACAGGCATCGGAGTTCTCTCCCCTCCTCTCCACCGGCACAGGCTCTTTTGAATGGTTCGCCCTCCTTTGCCTCTCCATGACCGCCATTTTGTTCCTGCCCAGGCAGTTCCAGATGGCTGTTGTGGAGAACTATGACGAGGGGCATGTCCAGAAGGCGGCATGGCTTTTCCCGCTCTATCTCTTTCTGATGAATATCTTCGTCCTTCCCATTGCCTTCGGCGGCCTGCTCTCAGGCGGGGCAGGGGCGGATGCGGACTATTTCGTCCTCACCATCCCTTTGGGGCAGGGGGCAAGGGAACTCTCCCTCCTGGCATTCCTGGGCGGTTTTTCCGCAGCCACGAGCATGGTGATCGTCGAGGCCCTGGCCCTGAGCACCATGGTGATGAACAGCCTCGTCATGCGCACCCTCATCAGCTTCAACGATGCCCCCCGCTTCCCCCAGGTGGTCCTGAACATCAAGAGGATAGTGATCCTTGGGGTGGTGTTCCTGGGATACCTCTTCGCCGAATCCATAGGGGGGTATTACAGCCTGGTGGACATGGGGCTCAAGTCCTTTGAGGCGGTGAGCCTCTTTGCGCCTGCCTTCCTCCTCGGCCTCTTCTGGAAGAGGGGGAACAAGAAGGCCGCCATGGCCGGTCTCCTTGCCGGTTTCAGCGTCTGGTCCTATACTCTGGTCCTTCCCACCATGATCAAGGCAGGGGTAGTGCGGGATGTGGGGCTCGTGGGCAGGATGGTCCATTCTGAGATGCTGAACCCGCAGAGCCTCTTCGGTGTTACGGGGCTGGGCGAATGGGGCCACTCCCTCCTCTGGAGTATGCTGGTCAATCTCGTCATCTATCTGGGCGTCTCTGTCTTCACGCAGCAGGAGGAAGAGGAGGCTATGCAGGCCCTGGTCTTTGTTGAATCCTACAAGGGGACAGGAGAGGCAGCCCCGGAAGGGCTCTACACGGTGAAGGATATTGAGGAGATCCTCTCCCAGTATATCGGCAGGGGCGACGCCCAGGCTGCAATCAGGGCCTTCCTGGACAGACGGCAGAGGAGGTGGGATGAGCTCTCTCCCCGTGAGCTCTTTGAGCTGAGGCATGAGGCGGAAGGTGTCCTGGCCGGGGCGATCGGTTCCGCTATGGCGGCTGTTATCTTTGAAAACAGGTTTGTCCTCACCGAGAGGGACAGGGGAGAGCTCTCCGAGTCGGTGAGGCATATGACAGAGAACCTGCGGCTCTCCAGAAAAGAGCTGGCTGAGGCGAACAGGGAACTCCTCTACCTCAAGGAGTTCAGCGAGAATATCATCGAGAGCGCGCCCATAGGGATTGCCACTGTAGATTCCCTCCTGAAGGTGCGGTACTGGAACAGGGGCATGGAGTCTGTCACTGGGATAGGGAGATCTGAGGCCATGGACAGGTCCCTTATCCTTCTCCTGCCCTGGATACCCTCAGGGACGCTGCTGCAGAAAGGGCAGAAGGAGGGTACCTTCCAGACCCCGGCGCACCAGACCCTAACCGTCACCATCAGCCCTTTCAAGGATTCGTCAGGGTATATGGCAGGGGGGTATGTGGTCATCCTGGAGGATGTGACGGAAAAGAGAAAAATGGCTGAGGAACTCCTCCAGTCATCGAAGATGGCGAGCATCGGGCGGCTGACCGCCGGGATATCCCATGAGGTGGGCAACCCCCTGGCCTCCATTTCCTCCCTTGTGCAGGAGCTCGCATCCCTTGAGATGGAGACCGAGGAGGACAGGGAATTCACCGGGAGCTCCCTGCAGGAGATAAACAGCCATATCGAGAGGATTGCCCGGATCGTCAGGAGTCTCGGCGATTTTGCCCGGATCTCCTCCTCGGAAAAGGTCCCTGCCTCTGTAGCAGATATCCTTGACCGGGCCGTCAGCCTGGTGAAGTACGACAGGAGGTTCAGGGATATCCGGCTTGTGACGGAGATCGGCGAGCTGCCTCAGGTAAGGGTGAATCCGGACCAGATCCAGCAGGTCTTCCTGAACCTGATCCTCAACGCCATGGACGCCATGCCCGGAGGCGGGGAGATCCGTATCTCCGCCGTGAGGGCCGGAAATTCCCTGGAGATCTCCTTCACCGATTCGGGGCCGGGGATTGACGAAGCGGTGCAGGGCAGGATCTTCGATCCCTTCTTTTCCACAAAGCCCCTGGGCAAGGGAACAGGCCTGGGGCTGAGCATATGTTATGGTATAGTCAGGGACCACAACGGAACCATATCCATGCAAAGCAGAAAGGGAGAGGGAGCCACCTTCATCATCAGGCTCCCTGTGGAGTGAGGAATGCCTTTCAGATTTCAGAACAGGCAGATGTGATAAAATGTCCGGAAAGGAGGTGGTTTCTCATGCAGACCATAACCTTAAAAAGCGATTTCCCAGAGACAGTGGTTCCCTTGTTGAAAAGCGCTATGAACAGGGAAAAGAAGATTCTTTCAGATACCATCAGGCTTTCAAAAGAGAGAATAGACTCTCTTGCAATGACCCTCGGTGTGAATCTTGACAGACTGATGGCGGGTGAAGTCGAGCACACAGAGTCAGATGATATGCAACTGATAGAGCTGGAAGGTGAGGTGGAAATACTCAGACACCTTGAGGCGGAGCTGAAGGCGATTGAAAGCGTTGAGATATGCCAATAAAGGACTACCTGGGCAGGCTCCTTGATCTCATCTCGGAAAATCCCTTTGTCGAGTCACAGAGCATCTCCTTTGATGAGCGCCCACCCGATGCAGCATACCTAAACGGAAAAATTGTTTTTATTGGCGGCAACCAACTGCACTTCAAGGAGTTTATTATCTTCAGATCTGAGAAAGTCTTGTGTGTGAAGTATGCGTATAACTACCTGTCTCAGGATTGCAGCCTCATTTTCAGGTACGACAATGCCTTGGACCCAAAGGCGAAAAGCCTGCCTACCTATCCGAATCACAAACACCTGCCAGAGGGGATTGTGCCTGCACTCAAGCCGTCTTTTGCAGAGGT
>JBAZFD010000142.1:0-5707 GCA_041653575.1 Thermodesulfovibrionales bacterium | reverse complement strand
CCAGGATATCACCAGGAGCAACCTCTTCACCCTTCTCAATGAGCAGATGGGCGCCTGAGGGGAGCATGTACCGGGCAAGGTTGTTCGTCCCCGGTATCTTCCCAGTCTTGTTGTGTTCGTCCTTGATGGAGATTCTCGGCCTCATGGTTGCAGGATAGTCAATAATCACCTTGTGAGAGAGTCCGGTGGTCTCGTCCACTTCCTCTTTGAAGGTCACACCCTCGGTGATATCGCCGAAGGCGAGCCTGCCGCCGATCTCCGTGAGGATAGGTGTGGAATAGGGGTCCCACTCAACGAGCCTCTGGGCCTGCTCCACCTGCTGTCCGTCCTCGACGAATATCCTTGCGCCGTAAACGAGGTTGTACTTCTCCTTCTCTCTGCCGGCCTTGTCGGTGATGGCGATCAGGGCGTTCCTGTTGAGAACGATGAAGGCCCCTTCCTTGTTCTTCACGGCGTTGAGGTCTATGAACTTCACGAACCCTGAGTTCTTTGCCTCCAGGGTCGCCTGCTCGATGACCTTTGTGGCCGCTCCACCGATATGGAAGGTTCTCATGGTGAGCTGGGTTCCCGGCTCACCGATGGACTGGGCTGCAATGATGCCGATGGCCTCGCCGATCTCTATCGCCTCGCCCCGTGCAAGGTCTCTGCCGTAGCACCTGGCGCAGACGCCGATCTTTGAGGTACAGGTAAGGACCGACCTGATCCAGACCTTGTCAACGCCTGCATCAACCAGCTTCCTTGCCAGCTCGTCATCCACCTCCTGGTTCCTGGGGGCAATGACCTCTCCGGTAACAGGGTCCTTGATGGTCTCTGCTATGGTCCGTCCGAAGATCCTGTCCTCAAGGGGCTGGATGATCTCGCCGCCCTCTATGAGTGCAGTCACGTCGATACCGTCGGTGGTGCCGCAATCGATTTCGTGGAGGATCACGTCCTGGGCAACATCCACGAGCCTCCTGGTGAGGTATCCTGCGTTCGCCGTTTTCAGAGCGGTGTCGGCAAGACCCTTACGCGCGCCGTGAGTGGAGATGAAGTACTGCAGGGGTGTAAGGCCTTCCCTGAAGTTCGCGGTGATCGGTGTCTCGATGATCTCGCCCGAGGGCTTGGCCATGAGACCTCTCATACCGGCCAGCTGCCTGATCTGGGCGGTGCTTCCTCTTGCGCCCGAGTCGGCCATCATGAAGATGTTGTTGAAGGACCGCTTCTCCTTCAGCTCCTCCTCGGTGAGGACCTCGCCGTCTTCCTCGGCGCCGAGCTCCTTCATCATCTCGTCTGCGACACGCTCAGTCACGTTCGCCCAGATGTCGATGACCTTGTTGTACCTCTCACCCTGGGTGATGAGACCGTCGGCATACTGCCTGTGGACCTCCATCACCTCATGCTCAGCCTCGCTGATGAGACCGGGCTTCGTGGAGGGGATGTGCATGTCTCCGATGCAGATGGATATGCCCGACCTGGTTGCATACTGGAATCCCAGTCTCTCCAGGCTGTTCAGGAACCCCACGGTCTCCCTCTTGCCGAGGTTCTTGTGGATATACTCGATCAGCTTTCCGAGCTCCTTCTTGGTCATTTCCTTGTTGGCCAGGGGAAAGGCGATACCCTTGGGAAGGATCTCGCTGAAGATGATCCTCCCTGCCGTGGTCTCCATCACACCGCCGTCCATCCTGACCTTTATGCCTGCGTGCTCATCGAGCACACCGGCGTCATAGGCGATCCTCACGTCCTCGATGTCGGCAAAGGACATACCGTCTCCCTTTACGCCCTTCCTCTGCTTCGTGAGGTAGTAGATCCCCAGGACCATGTCCTGCGTGGGGACAACAATCGGCTTGCCGTTTGCAGGCGAGAGGAGGTTGTTCACCGAAAGCATGAGCACCCTTGCCTCGATCTGCGCCTCCAGGGAAAGGGGCACGTGCACCGCCATCTGGTCACCGTCAAAGTCCGCGTTGAAAGCGGTACAGACCAGGGGATGGAGCTTGATCGCCTTTCCTTCCACGAGCACCGGGTCAAAGGCCTGGATACCGAGCCTGTGTAGGGTCGGGGCACGGTTCAGGAGAACGGGGTGTTCCTGGATCACATCCTCCAGGGCGTCCCAGACCTCAGGGGTCTCCTTTTCCACGAGCCGCTTCGCCTGCTTTATGGTTGTGGCGTGGCCCTTCTCCTCAAGCTTATTGAACACAAAGGGCTTGAAGAGCTCAAGCGCCATGTGCTTGGGCAGACCGCACTGGTTCAGCATCAGGTCGGGACCGACAACAATGACGGAACGGCCTGAGTAGTCCACCCTCTTTCCGAGGAGGTTCTGCCTGAACCTTCCCTGCTTGCCCTTTATCATGTCGCTCAGGGACTTCAGCGCACGCTTGCCGCCTGCCTTCAGGACCTTCGCCTTCTTGCTGTTGTCGAAGAGCGCGTCCACAGACTCCTGGAGCATCCTCTTCTCGTTCTTGATGATCACGCTGGGGGCCTTCAGCTCCATGAGCCTCTTGAGCCTATTGTTCCTGTTGATCACCCTCCTGTAGAGGTCGTTCAGGTCGGAGGTGGCGAAACGTCCGCCGTCGAGATGAACCAGGGGCCTCAGGTCAGGGGGCAGCACAGGGATGATGTCCAGGATCATCCACTCAGGCCTGTTGTTGGACTTGATGAAGGCCTCAACAATCCTGAGCCTCTTGGTGAGCTTCCTCTTCACACCCAGGGAGGAGACGGAATCTATCTTCTCCTTGAGCTCAGTGGCCAGGGCCTCAAGATCCACCTTTCTCAGGAGCTCCCTGATCGCCTCTGCGCCCATACCTGCCTTGAATCTGCTTCCGAATTCGAGGAGCTTTTTCTTGTACTCCTCCTCGGAGAGCATCTCCTTCTCCTTCAGGGGGGTGTCACCGGGATCGATGACAATGTACTCCTCGAAGTAGAGGACCCTCTCAAGGTGGCGTATGGTCATATCCAGGAGTGTGCCTATCCTGCTGGGCACACCCCTGAGGAACCAGACATGGGCCACAGGGGTGGCCAGCTCAATATGGCCGATCCTCTCACGCCTCACCTTAGACTGGATCACCTCAACACCGCACTTGTCGCAGATGACGCCCCTGTGCTTCATCCTCTTGTACTTGCCGCAGAGGCACTCCCAGTCCTTCACAGGACCGAAGATCTTGGCGCAGAAGAGACCGTCGTGTTCCGGCTTGAATGTCCGGTAGTTGATCGTCTCCGGTTTCTTCACCTCCCCGTGGGACCACTCCCTGATCTTCTCAGGGGAGGCGAGCTTTATCCTTATAGCATCGAAGTCCTTAGGATTCTTCGGCTTCTGAAATAGTGCGTAAATGTCTTCTACCAATCTACTCCTCCTTCTCGGAGCAGCGAATCAGGTCCCCCTGATCTACTGCGCTGTTCTTTTCTTCTCCAGCAGCTCCACATCGAGGCACAAGCTCTGGAGCTCCTTTATCAGAACATGGAAAGACTCGGGGACACCCGGCTCAAGGACGGGATCTCCCTTCACAATCGCCTCGTACATCCGCGACCTTCCGCTGATGTCGTCGCTCTTGACGGTGAGGAACTCCTGGAGCGTATGGGCCGCGCCATAGGCCTCCAGCGCCCAGACTTCCATCTCTCCCAGCCTCTGTCCGCCGAACTGGGCCTTACCGCCCAGGGGCTGCTGGGTAACCAGTGAGTATGGACCGATGGACCTGGCGTGGATCTTGTCCGCAACCAGGTGATGAAGCTTGAGCATGTACATGCAGCCCACGGTGACCGGCCTCTGGAAGGGGTCTCCGGTCTTGCCGTCATAGAGGGTGATCTGCCCTGACGGGGGAAGTCCTGCCCTCTTCAGGAACTCGCGGACCTCCTTCTCCTTTGCCCCTTCAAAGACAGGCGTGGAGACATGGATACCCAGGGCCATGGCTGCCCAACCGAGATGGTTCTCCAGGATCTGGCCCACGTTCATACGGGAAGGAACGCCCAGGGGGTTCAGGACGATGTCCACCGGTGTCCCGTCGGGGAGGTAGGGCATATCCTCTTCAGGCATGATGACCGAGACAACACCCTTGTTTCCGTGACGTCCGGCCATCTTGTCGCCTACCTGGATCTTCCTCTTCATGGCGATGTAGACCTTTACCACCTTGTTCACGCCGGGGGGGAGCTCATCGCCCTTCTTGATCCGCTCCACCCTCTCGTGGTACTTGGTCTCCAGCTTCTTGATGTGCTGGTTCATATCGGAGATGATACCGTCTATCTTCAGCTTCACTGAGGGGTCGTCGACCTTGACCCTGAAGACCTGGTCATCCTTCACCCGCTCCAGCTGCTCCTCGGTGAGGACCTTGCCTTTTGCGCAGATCAGTTCCTTTGTCCGGGACTCCTTCAGGTCCTCAACAAGCTTGTTCCCTGCAAGAAGCTCCCTGATCCTGTCTGCCTTTTCTTCCCTGAGGATCTTGATCTCCTCCTCCATATCCCTCTGGAGGTACTCGATGTCGTCTTCCTCGATCCTCTTCGTCCTGCTGTCCTTCTGGATGCCCTTGCGGGAAAGAACCCTCACATCAACGATGGTGCCTTCGATTCCAGGCGGCACATAGAGGCAGCTCTCCTTGACCTCTTCAGCCTTCTCGCCGAAGATCGCCCTGAGGAGCTTTTCTTCAGGGGTGAGCATGGTCTCGCCCTTGGGTGTGACTTTACCCACAAGGATGCTGCCTGCCCGCACCTCTGCGCCAATGCGGATGATACCGCTCTCATCAAGGTCCTTCAGCGCCTCTTCGCCCACATTGGGGATGTCTCTGGTAATCTCCTCGGGACCGAGCTTGGTGTCCCTGGCCTCAACCTCAAACTCCTCAACATGGATTGAGGTATAGACATCATCCTTAACCAGCCTTTCGCTGAGGAGGATAGCGTCCTCAAAGTTGTACCCGCCCCAGGGCATGAAGGCAACGAGGACGTTCTTGCCCAGGGCAAGCTCTCCCATCTCAGTGGAAGGGCCGTCGGCAAGGATACTTCCCCTCTCCACCCTGTCTCCTGAGACGACAATGGCCTTCTGGTTCATGCAGGTGCCCTGGTTCGACCTCTGGAACTTCACAAGGGGGTAGATATCAACGCCTCCGCCCTCTTCCATCACTCTTACCACGATCCTGGAGGAGTCAACGCTCTCCACGATTCCTGCCCTCTTGGTGAGGATAAGCCAGCCTGAGTCCTTGGCTGAGTCGTGTTCCATACCGGTGCCCACATAAGGCGCCTCTGGCTTCAGCACAGGCACAGCCTGTCTCTGCATGTTTGAGCCCATGAGCGCCCTGTTTGCGTCGTCGTTTTCAAGGAAGGGAATGAGCGAGGCAGAGACGCCCACGATCTGCTTGGGCGACACATCCATATACTGGACTTCCTCAGGTGATACCATCTTGAAATCTCCGGCAATCCTGACGGAGACGGCGTCGCCTGCGAGCCTGCCGTCCTGGTTCATGGGAGATGTGGCCTCGGCGATCACATACCGCTCGCCGTCAATGGCTGAGAGATAATCAATCCTGCTTGAGACGATACCGTTTTCGACCTTCCGGTAAGGCGCCTCAATAAAGCCGTACTCATTGATCTTCGCATAGGTGGCCAGGGATGTGATAAGACCGATGTTCGGGCCTTCAGGGGTCTCAATGGGGCATATCCTGCCGTAGTGCGTAGGATGGACGTCCCTGACCTCAAAGCCTGCCCTTTCCCTGGTGAGACCTCCCGGTCCGAGGGCTGAGAGCCTCCTCTT
>JBAZFD010000141.1:0-5733 GCA_041653575.1 Thermodesulfovibrionales bacterium | reverse complement strand
GAGCTTAAAACATGTAAGGTATGAGCTTCCTGATATTATCGTGCAGGACTTCCGGTACGAGGGCGCTCTGCCTGAGGCTTCTCATCCTCTTTGCAGGCTTCCCGGTAAGCATATGGCTCCTGTTGGCCTTGTACCTCTTTATTTTTCCGCTGCCCGTCACCTTGAATCTTTTGGCAGCTCCCCTGTGTGTCTTGAGCTTCGGCATTCCTGATCCTCCTGATGCTTGATTTACTTGACGACTCTATTTACTGCTCGGGGCAAGCACCATGGTGATGCTTCTGCCCTCCAGCTTGGGCGCCTGTTCAACACTGAACTTTCCCTCGGTGCCCTCAAGGGTCTGAAGAATTTTCTCGAAGAGCCGCATTCCAATCTCGGGCCTGACGATCTCACGCCCCCTGAAGAACATCGACACCTTCGCCTTGTTCCCCTCATCAATGAACTTCCTGATGTTCCTGACCTTGAGCTGAAGATCGTGCTCACCGATCATGGGCCTGACCTTCACCTCTTTGACATCAACGGTTTTCCTCGCACCCTGCTTCTTGCCCTGCTGGTACTTGTACTTCCCGTAGTCCATGATCCTGCAGACAGGCGGGGTTGAATTGGCGGCCACTTCGACCAGGTCGAATCCTTTTTCCTGGGCAAGCCTTACGGCCTCCCTCACGGGCATGACACCGAGCTGTTTTCCCTCGTCGTCAATTACCCTGACTTCCTTCGCCCTGATCCCTTCGTTGACTCTGGTATCCTTGCTTATGTTCTCACCTCCTGGGGTTTCTTGCTCTCTATTTCAGCTTTCATTATAGATACAAATTCGGCTGCGGTAAAGGGCCCGATGTTCTCACCGCTGCGTTTCCTCACGGTGATGGATCTTTCATCCCTTTCCTTGTCGCCTATTATAACAAGATACGGGATTTTTCTCATTGTGGCCTCGCGTATCTTGTAGCCGATCTTTTCGTTCTCCCTCCTGATCTCAGCCCTGATGCCTGCCGACCTCAGCTCCCGGTAGATCTCGGTGGCGTAATCATCATGCCTTTCCGCTATGGTCATGACAGAGACCTGGACCGGGGCAAGCCAGAGAGGGAAGGCGCCTGCGTAATGCTCCACCAGGATCCCGAAGAACCTCTCCAGGGAGCCCATGAGAGCCCTGTGGACCATGATCGGCCTGTGCTCCTTGCCGTCGCTCCCCCTGTAGGTCACATCAAACCTCTCGGGGTTGTTGAAATCCACCTGTATGGTGCTGCACTGCCAGGACCTGTTGAGGGAGTCCTTGATCTTGATATCTATCTTGGGGCCGTAAAAGGCTCCTCCACCCTCATCGATCTGGTAAGGAAGCCCCCTCTTTTCAAGGGCGAGTCTCAGGGCGTCTGTGGCCCGCTCCCAGCTCTCAGGGGTGCCTACGTACTTCTCGGGCTGCGTTGACAGATATATGTCATAAGCGTCAAAGCCGAAGGTCTGAAGCACAAAGATTGTGAAGTTGAGGATATTCTCGATCTCCTCCTCGATCTGGTCCTCGCGGCAGAAGATATGGGCGTCATCCTGGGTGAATCCCCTTACCCTCATCAGGCCGTGAAGGACGCCTGACCTCTCGTACCGGTAGACTGTTCCCAGCTCCGCATACCTCACCGGCAGTTCCCTGTAACTCCTGAGATTACTCTTGTAGATATTGATGTGGAAGGGGCAGTTCATGGGCTTCAGCTCGTACTGCACACCCTCGATGTCCATAGGGGCGTACATGTTCTCACTGTAATAGTCCACGTGACCGGACCTCTGCCAGAGGTGGAGCCTGGCGATGTGCGGAGTGTAAAGGATCTGGTAATCAGCCTTGGTGTGCTCATCGCGCCAGAAGTCCTCCATGGTCCTCCTGATCGCAGCGCCGTTGGGATGCCAGAGAATAAGGCCGGGACCTATCTCATCGTTGATGCTGAAGAGGTCCAGCTCCTTGCCTATCCGCCTGTGATCCCTTTTCTTCACCTCTGCCAGGAAGGTCAGGTATGCCTCAAGCTCCTCTTTTGTTTCAAAGGCTGTGCCGTAGATCCTCTGGAGCATTTTATTCTTCTCATCGCCGCGCCAGTAGGCCCCTGCTATGCTCAGAAGCTTGAAGGCCTTCACCATCCCTGTTTTAGGGAGATGGGGGCCGCGGCAGAGGTCTGTAAACCCTCCCTCTTCATAGAGGGAAACGGTATCGTCCTGGATCTCACTGATGATCTCGGCCTTGTAGATCTCGCCCTTCTGCGTGAAGAGCTCAATCGCCTCGGAGCGGCTGATCTGCTTTCTCACAAAGGGGGTGTTGGCCTTGATGATCTCCTTCATCCTGTTCTCTATCCGCTGAAGATCTTCCGGGGTGAAAGGGGTCTCCCTCTCAAAGTCATAGTAGAACCCCTCTTCAGTGGCGGGCCCTATGGCTACCTTCACCTCGGGAAAGAGATCCTGCACCGCATGTGCCATAATGTGGGATACGCTGTGACGGTATATCACGCGGCCCTCAGGAGATCCTGCTGTCACCGCCTCAACTGTCGCATGGGGGGGGAGACCCTCCACAGAGACAGCGTCCAAAAGCTCTCCGTCGACACGCACAGCAACGGCACGGGTTGATTCCCTGTATTTTTTCCATTCTGACGGCTCAATCTCTTTTATGGTGCCGTCGGGCAGCTTCAGATTAATGGCGGACCTCCCTGTTGGTGAGGAAAATTTTGGAAATTATAATAACTGATTCAGCGCGTAATAGCAATGTATCAGCCCTGCCGGCGGCCTTTCTCTCTCCTGCCCGGTGGCCTGCTATGCCGCACCTCCCTACCTTCCCGGCTTGATGAGCGGCAGGTATATGCTGAAGGTCGTGCCTTTCCCCTGCCCGCTGGAGACATCGATATACCCCTTGAGCTCCTTGACGATCCCGTAAGCCACAGAGAGGCTGAGACCCTCCACCTTTCCGTTCCTCTCAGCAGTGAAGTAGGGCTCGAAGATCCGTTCCCTCCCCTGCTCATCCATCCCCCTCCCTGTGTCAGTCAGGGTGATGAGAGCGTATTTCCACAGCTTGCCGTAGCCGCGAGACCTGATAAAGCTGTCGTCCATCTCCATGAGATTGGTGGTTATTGCCAGGCTCCCCCCTTCAGGCATGGCATCCCGTGAAAGGGTCGCTATGTTCATGAGCATCCTGCTGATCTGCTCAGTGTCGGCCATGACCATCAGGTCTTTGCTGAAGGGGACAAATCTCACCCTCACCGTTTCGGGGAAAATCCCTTCAAGGAGCATGACAGAGTTCTTGATAACCTCATTGAGATCCACCGGCTCCATTGCCACCCGTTCCCGCCTGCTGAAGAGGAGGAGCTGCCGTATGATGGAGGAGGATCTTTCAGCGGCTGCGATGATCCCCTCGGCGTGGGGCAAAAGAGGGCTGTCCTTCAGATCTCTCCTGAGGGGAAGGGCAATTGCGGTGATCTGCTCTATCAGGGAACCGAACTCAGCTGAGATCCCGCCTGCCAGGGACTCAAGGGCCTCCATTTTTCTGGACTGCTGGAGATGGAGCTCCACCATCCTCTTCCCTGATGTGTCCCTGAGGGATATCATAACGGCGTAGGGCATTCTCTGGCTGTCCTTGATCAGTGACGCCCGGATCCAGCCGAAAAAGGAACTCCCGTCCCCCTTCAGCAGGTTGTGTTCAAGGTCATCGACATACCCCTTCTCAATAAAAGTCCTGATCTCCAGGACAGCCCTCGGACGTTCCTCGGGGACGATAAAATCAATAATGTTCCTCCCCTTCATTTCCCTAAGGCTATCGTACCGGAAAAGGGAAAAGGCGGCATAATTGGCATCGAGAACAGCGAAGTCCATGTCCATTATCAGAACCGCATCAGGGGAGGTCTCAAAGAGGGCTCGGTAATGCTCCTCGTTTTTCCTGCACGACTCCTCTGCCAGGAGACGCAGGGATCGCTCCTTCCCGATCTCCTGTTCCTTTTCCTCCATCCTCGCTGCAGCAAGGGTCCCGTATTTTTTCCAGTATTCAGCATCTGAAAGGGGCTCGCCGCCTCGCGGCTGCGGTGCAGGGGGGCCTTCAAGGATTATGCCCAGCTCATTCCGGAACTCCTGGGGGTCCTCCGGTTTGACGATAAAGGAATCAGCGCCGAGAGAAAGGGCGAATTCCCTGTCCTCAAGGGTTGCGGATGCCGATGAGTATGCGATGACAGGGATCGCCCTCAGCGCCTCATCGGCTTTCAGCCTGCGGAGAAAATGGAACCCCTCCATTGCGGCCATCGGGATCGCTGAAACAATCAGGTCAGGGCTGTGCCCTAAGGCCATCTCCCGGCCTTCCTGCCCTCCTGTGGCCTCTGTGACCTCATGGCCGAGCCTCGCGAGATTGAATCTCAGGGCTCTCCTGTCCGTTTCATTGTCGTCAACGATCAGTACCTTCACCGGTCCCCTCCTCCTTGCAAACAACTCTTCAGCTATATCAGATTACAGCCTCCTTGTCAAATCTGCCTCCGAAAATCAGGGGGGAGGCCTGTCCAGGACCTCCCGGATCTTTGCTGCAAGGTCATTCGGCGAGACGGGCTTGCTCAGGAAGTCGCATTCCTCAGGAATTTTCAGGGGCTTCTCAAAACTGCCCCTGTAACCGCTCATAAAGATCGCCTTTATATCAGGCCTGATTTTCCTGATCTCCTCATAGGCCTCCCTGCCGTTCATGTTGGGCATGACAACGTCCAGGAGAAGGACATTGACGGCATCTCTATCGGCAAGAAACTTTTTGACCGCATCAGCCCCATCCTCTGCTGTTATGACCCTGTAGCCGAGCTTTTCCAGAACCACTGAGAAGAGCATCCTTGTCTCCGGGTCATCCTCTGCCATGAGAACGGTTTCTGCGTTGCCCTGGGGCATGGTCTGCCCGGTCTTCCTGCCTGCATCCGCCTGCTCTTCAGCCCCTTTTTCCGTCAGGGGGATATAGATGCGGAAGGTGGAGCCCTGACCAGGCTCACTTGACAGGTCTATATACCCTTTGTGCGCCCTGACAATCCCATAGACCACAGGCAGTCCGAGGCCTGTTCCGGTCGTCTTTGTAGTGAAAAAAGGATCGAAGGCCCTCTTCTTTGTATGCTCATCCATCCCTGTGCCTGTGTCGGCGACAGACAGAAGGGCATATTTCCCCGGCTCCCCGAATCCGCGCCCCCTGATGAATTCATCATCAATCTCCGTCATGGAGGTGGAGATGATCATATGTCCGCCTGCCGGCATGGCATCCCGCGCATTTGTTGCGAGATTCATGAGGAGCTGGTCTATCTGGGCAATGTCCGCCATGACCATCAGCTCTTTGTTCGAGGGGATGAATCTCAGCCTGATGTCCTCGGGAAGGAACCTGACAAGGAGCTTCTCGGTGTTCAGGATGATATCATTGATGTTCAGCCGCCTCATCTCCGATTCATGCTTCCTGCTGAAGAGGAGGAGCTGCCTCGTGACGTGAGTCGCCCTTTCAGCAGCAGAGATGATCTTGTCGAGGTACAGACAAAAAGGGTTGTCCTTGTCCATCTCCAGTCTCATCAGGGATGCAAAGCCATTGATGACATTAACTATATTATTGAAATCATGGGCAACCCCCCCTGCCAGGGTACCCAGGGACTCCAGCTTCTGGGCCTGGATGAGCTCTTCCTCAAGCCTCTTTCTCTCGGAGAGGTCCCTGAAGACTGCAATGATCGAATGGGGTCGCCCGTCAGAATCCTTCACGAGCGCCGCCCTGATCCAGACAGGAAA
>JBAZFD010000140.1:0-5733 GCA_041653575.1 Thermodesulfovibrionales bacterium | reverse complement strand
ACGGCCCCCCTTATCTCAGGCAGGAGAAACGACATCCTCTCCTTTGAGCTTCAGGAAGGGGTCTCCCGTATGCTCGGGCTGAAGGACACGCGGAGGTTCCTCTCTTCTGAGATCATGATGAGACTTCTGTACAGGAAAACCCATGATGTCCATGACAGCCTCAAGGGTCTTATTTCCGCTTGCAGCCGTCAGTATGTGAGAACCTACCTCTCGATCCCCGTGGACTGGAGCGTCAAAAGGATCTCTGATGAGTTTTTCATATCCAGGGGAGAGATAACGGTCAGAACCATGGACACCCTGAAAAATCCCGACAAGGTCCTTGAGATCTTCCGTATCTTCGCCGCCAACCCGGGCAAGAAGCTGAGCCAACAGGTCAGGGAATTCCTCAGGGAAAGGTCTGTGTACTTCCCTTCCAGGAAGCGTCCTTCACGCAGGGCTGTGGGCTCATTCCTTGAGATACTGAGGAGCAGCAGGGTATATGAAACACTCAGGGAGATGAACGACACAGGCGTCCTCGGCAGGTTCATACCCGAATTCGGTAGGCTGAGACACCTTGTTATCCACGAGCCCTACCACCGCTACACCGTTGATGAGCACACCCTCATGGCAATCAGGAACCTGGAGGCCCTGAAAAAGACAAGGATTGTCAAGTTCCAGAACCTCCGGGATGTGATGCAGGCAGTCCGTCAGGACAGTCTGTATCTCGCCATCCTCCTCCATGATGTGGGGAAGGCTGAATCCGGACGCAGAGGCAGACGCAGGATGAGTCATGAAGAAGAGGGGTACAACAGGATAAAAGCCTTTCTGGAGAGGCTGGGGCTTGAGAAGGAGGAGAGGATCTCTGTCGAGTTCCTGGTGAAAAACCATATCCTCCTCTCCCGGCTCGCCCTGACGCGGGACCCCGATGCGCCTGAGACGATTGAACAGCTCGCAGGCGCAGCAGGAAATGAGGCGAACCTGAATGCCCTCTATCTCATGACCTATGCGGATATGTCGGCGGTCAATCCCGATTTCTGGACCGACTGGAAGGCCTATATACTCCATGACCTCTATACCAGGGCAGCAGAACGGCTCAGGGGGAACAGGCTCTACTGCTGTGCAATAACAGACCCGACTCTCAGGGAGTTTGTCCAGGATATGCCTGAGAGGTATCTCATCTCCAACAGCCCCGAGACCGTCAGCTCGGACTATGAGATGTCCAGGGGAATAGAAACAACTCTTCTCTCTCTCTCCATTGCAGAAAGGGAGGACGGCACAGCCGAGCTGAGCGTCATAACAAAAGACGTTCCAGGTCTTTTCTTCAGGATCGCCGGGGTCCTGGGGAGGAAGGGGCTGAATATCCTCCGCGCCCGCTTCTACACCGGGGAAAGCGGTCTTGTCATAGACAGGATTATCCTCTCCAACTGGCGGGAGCTCTGGTGGGAAGGGTTGGAAGACAGGATTCGTGACGGACTGATCAAGGCCCTTTTGCAGCCTGCTGAGGAGGGGAGGGAGGTCTCTGCTTCCCCCTTCATCCCTCTCCGGATCGTCCCCGTCAGGTTCGAGTCCTTTGTGGAGATAGACAACGAGACCTCAGGGGAATGCTCCGTCATGGAGGTCTTTACCTCCGACAGGCTGGGGCTGCTCTATGAGATCTCCAGCAGGCTTCATAGTCTTGGTGTGGATATCATTTCCGCAGTGATCAATACAGAAGACGGGATTGCCCAGGATGTGTTCTACCTCCAGGCAAAGGGGGAGAAGCTTGGTTCTGAAAACACCATGGATCTTCTCTGCTCTGTCAAGGAAATAGCCTCCAGCCTCACCGAAGGGGGCGAATGAGATGAAAAAAGGAAGAATCATCCTTCTCTCTCTCCTCCTCCTGGTCTTTGCCGCTCTATTCTTCGCACTCAGGGGGCCGAACATTTCCAATGCCCTCAAGACACTGATCATCCCCGAACTGGAGAGCGCAACAGGCCAGAGGTTCTTCGCCGGGAAGATTTCCGTCAACCTTTTCCCGCTCTTTATAGAAATCAGGGATTTGCAGGGGCTTGATGACCGGGGGCAAAGGTTCATAAAGGCAGGGAGGGTCAAGGGGTACATCGGGCTTTCAGGGCTTATGAACAAGGAGATCCTCATCAGGCGGCTGGTGGTCAGGGAAGCGGAGATCAGCGCCGGAAGAGAGAAGGTTGAAGAGATCATCGGGCATGTGGAGAAATACCTTGCCAAGGAATCTGAGTTCCCCTTCAAGGTGGTTGTAAAGTCCCTGGAGGTGGGCGCCGATACCATATCCCTCGCAGACGGAAAATCCCGGCTCCTTGTCCAGGGACTGAGGGCGGAAGGACTTCTCAAAACTCCGCCCAGGTTCAGAATTGCGGCAAAGAAGGTCTCTGTCCTCCCAGAAAAGGGACCGCAGGTCTATGGCATGATGGAGGCCCGCTTTGCTGTCAGGGACTCAAAGATAGATCTCAGCTCCCTCAGGATCTCCTCACGCGGTTCTGTCGTGAAGCTTTCAGGCGGCTGGGACAGCCGGTCCGGCAGCGGGGAGTTCCGGACTGAGCTGGCTGTCCTTGTGGATTCCCTCAGGGAGTTCTTCGGCCTCAGGAACAAAGGAGAGGGAAGCATCCGCGCCTCAGGCGGCATAACCCTTCATGATCTCTCAGCCGATCTCTTGTCGGGGATAGGGATTGAGATCAAGGCAAAAGGTAATATGTACCTTGAGACCCTTATGGAAATCCTGAAGGTGAAGGAGAGACTGGAAGGAAAGCTCACCTTCAGCGGTGAGGTCAAAGGCCCTCTCAACAACCTGATCGGGAAGGCCGAGGTCAGGTTGAAGCAGGGGAATATCTACGGCGTTGAGGTTGACAGCCTCGCCACTGATCTCTTGTACAGGGACGGGCTCATGTCCTTCCTCAAAGGGAAGGGAGAGATCTACGGCGGAAAAGCCCTTGCAGAGGCATCCATCACCCTCCCTGTTGTCCATACCTTCACCCTCCATGTGAAGGGGCAGGGGATGTCGAGCAAGGGGTTGTTCCGTCTCATCCGATGGGACCCCGGTATCCCTGAAGGAGAGGTCTCTGCCGAGTTGAGCTCCGCCGGGGCGGTGTTCGCCCCTGTAGGTTCTTTTGCCTATACAGGAAAGGGCGGGGGAAAAGATGTCCTGGGGAGGGTACAGGGAGTGGCAGGTCAGTTCAGCATGGCAGACAATATCATCCGCTTCCCCCAGCTCACCATTTCAACAGGACTGTCGGCTGCCGCGGCAACAGGGACTGTGGACCTGGGAAAGAGGGGGCTCGCCCTTTCTCTTTCCGGGAGGACAACGGACCTGGCAGACCTTTCTGCCCCTTACTTCACCGCTGTCTCCGGCGCAGGTGAGGCAGAGGGACAGCTCGGCGGCTCCTTTGACGATCCCTTCCTGGATCTCCGTTTTACCTCAGGAAAGCTGAAGCTCTTTCCCCATAGCCTCCATCTCCCCTTTTCCGTGCATGAGCAGACCCTCCCGCTTACCGGGGGCAGGGGAGATCTGCGGTACAGAAAGAACCTCCTCCAGGTCCGGGAATTCCATGCCCGCTCTCCCTGGGGAGAAATGCAGGTGAAGGGTGAGATCCGGTTCCCCAAGGCAAAGGCCCTTTTTGACGTTGCGTCGCCTTCCTATAATCTCCATGTCTCTGCCAGGGATATGGCAATGAAGGAGATCTCGGAGAGCCTTCCCTGGGGGGTCTCTCTCAGGGGGAGTCTCAGCACCAGCTTCACCTTTACCGGAGAGCCCTGGTCCTGAAAAGCGACGGCGATTTCCGGATGCTCAATCTCTCCTTTATGGAGGGCCAGAGCTTGTACCCCTTGGCCGACGCTGTAACAGGACGGTTCAGCTCTGAAGGAAAAGGGTTTACTATCAGGGATCTTATCCTCCGGAGGGGAGATGCTGTAGTCACGGCAAAGGGGCAGGCGTCGCAGGAAGGAAAGCTCTCCCTTGAGGCAGAAGGAATGAGAATTTCCCTCCAGGAGTTCCTCCCCTCTCCGCCTGACACCTTTGCCCGCCTTGTCAGGGGCGTCACCCTCAGGGACCTGAAACTCTCTGCCGGCGGGAGCTTTGAGAGCCCCATTCTGGAGCTCCATGGCGCCATCTCAGGTGAGCAGATCGGGAACGGCAGGATCAGGGGCACACTGAACGGGAAGGCCCTCGAGTTGAAGGCCTCCCTTTTCAATGACCAGTGCCGGATAACCGGAAAGGCGGATCTCTCAGGAGAGATCCCTTGGGCAGCCTCAGTGGAAATAGGGTCAGCGCGGTACAACACCCTTTTCGAACACCTCCTCAAAGATGTGCCTGAAGATCTCCTCGTGGATCTCACCGGAAGGATCTCTGCCCATGGAAACAGGGAGCATATAGAGGCATCGGCCAGCTTTGACAGGGCCAATCTCCACCTCTACGGTATCGGGTTTGTCAACAACTCTCCCCTTATGCTGACCCTGAAAGACAAAGATCTCTCCATAGGATCCTTCTCCATGAAGAGCGACACCACAGAATTCAAAATCACCGGTGGGGTCAGGATCGGGGAAAAATACGATCTCGACCTCGAAGGCTCCTCCTCCCTTGCCCCGCTTATGGCTGTCTCAAAGACCCTTGACCTTGTAAAAGGTAATTCAAACTTTGTCTTCTCCCTTTCAGGCGACTGGAATAAGCCCAAGATCAACGGCGGTATGGATCTGACCAACGGTTCCCTCGGGGTGAGGGGGATCAACTACCGCCTCACCGCTATCTCCGCCTTCCTCTATGTGGATGAGGACCGGGTCATCATCGAGAGGGTAACAGGGAAGCTCTCAGGCGGGACCGTCTCCCTCACCGGCTCAGCCTATCTCAAGGGATTCTCCCTGGACAGGTTTTTCCTCGAATCCCGCATCTCAGGCGTCACCGCATCAGTAACCAAGGACCTCTGGGCGAATCTGGACGGAGAGCTCTTCCTCCGCGGCAATCAGGCAGCCCAGACAGTCACAGGAGACATCAGGATAAACAAGGCCAGGTACTCCGAGAGAATAGAATGGAAAAGCTGGCTCCTTTCTGCCCGGCCCAGGGAGAAACCGCGGGTAAGCGCAGAAATCCTCAGGAACATGACGATGAATGTGCGGGTAAGGGGTGATAACCTTGTGGTAGACAACAACATGGCCCAGGCCTCACTGAATGTGGACTTCCTTCTCAAGGGATCTCCCGAAAACCCGGTCATCCTGGGGAAGGCGGAAACCCAAAAGGGACTGGTCTATTTCAGGAACAATGACTTCACTATCCAGAAGGCGAGGGCTGACTTCTCTGACCCCAATTTCATCAACCCCTATTTTGATATCATTGCAGAAACACGGATAGTCAATTATGATATCAGGCTGGCACTTTACGGCTCAATGGAACAGTTCAGCCTGGCTGTCTCCTCTGATCCGCCGCTGCCTGAGTCGGACATATTCAGCCTCCTCACAGCAGGGAGGGTGGAGAAGGATCTGAAGGGTATGAAAGGAGGCATAGGCGCCAGTGAGGCCACATCATTCCTTACCGGCAAGTTGCAGGACGTGGTGGAAGAACGGATGAAGACGATCACCGGCTTCGACCGCGTCCAGGTGGATTCCTATGTTTCAAGGACAACAGGGACAGTGACTCCCCGCCTTACCGTTTCCAAGAGACTCATGGGAGACAAGCTCTATGCTACCTACAGCTCGGCCATTGGAACAGGGGAGGAGCAGGTCTGGAAGATCGAGTATATCCTGGGAAAGAAT
>JBAZFD010000139.1:0-5780 GCA_041653575.1 Thermodesulfovibrionales bacterium | reverse complement strand
GTTGCCATACGGACTGCCCTCGCACTTTCAGGTGCAGCACGGCCCACAAGCCCCCTCAGGCTGGCCGTGCTGCCCTTAAAGAATATCAGACATCCTTTTAAAAATAAAGGGTTTCTCATGTCTTCCAGTGTAGTGAAAAAATCCGTTGATCTCAATCCTGGTTTTCCAAGCAGTCATCCCCACTGTGGAGGTGCGCGTTGAGCGTAAAGAGGTTTCTCTACTTGTCAGAGTCCGAGGCGGAGCTTCTCCAGCAGCTCCTTATGGACACCATCACCGTTGATTTCATGACCTTCGGGGAGTACCAGACCCTGAATAGCCTGAGGTTGAAGATGGGGCTCCCTCCTGTGGAGGGACTGGCTGGCATGCCCCAGCCTCTGGCGTGCGCGGGGTGTCAGGCATGAAGAGGAAGAACGTCACCATTCCCAACCTGCAAGACCTCACCTATGCCCAGACGCTGGAGCTGGCCCGGGCGCTTTCGGGCAAGACCTACATGGAGATCGCCGAGGCATTGGGCAAGGGGCCGGAGACCATCAGGAGGTATTTCACCGACCCCTCCTATAATCCCCCTTCTCACCTCATCCCGGAGCTGTGCAAGGTTCTGGGGAATTTTCTGATCATCGAATGGCAGTGTCTCCAGGCCGGAGGGTACTTCATCAGGGAAGATCTGCAGATTCAGGCGCAGAACATAGAGTTGCTCCTGGCCGAGCTGACGAAGGAGTTTGCAGACGTGCTCAAGGCTGACGGGGATATCAAAATCATCTCTTCCTCAAGGGAATATAACCGGCAGGGGTTGTCAGTCATCGAGAAAGAGATCCACGAGCTGATCATCAAGGCCGGACAGATCCATGACGTGATAGAGCTGATGAAGGTGTCGGCACAGTGAAGAAGGCTGCATGCGTCCAGGTGCAGCACTCCTCCTCCCGTGGGAAGGAAGGGGGCGCAATGCCCCCTTCCTCAGCCCATGAAGAGAGAGACCTGGACCTTCGTATAGAGAGAGTAGAACAGAAGCTGGATTTTCTCATCAGCCTGTTCCAGGGCGGGAGCCTTCCGGCTGAGGGGAAGCTTCCTGCCGATGAAAGGCAGTTTGCAGCGGCGATTCGGGATCTGAGGGCCGGGAAGAAGACGGCGCTGAAGGAATATTCACAGAGATACGAGATTCCCCGCCGCAGAGACAATGACGGCGGGGATGCCGGCCGCACATCCGGGATATAAGAGTGTGCAGCACTCAGACTGACCCTTTGCCCTGTGCGGTGGCTTCCACGGCAGGGCAAAGGGAAATCTGCAAAGAGCTTCAGAGGTGGAGTATGCCGAGGTATGAATGTGAAGAGGAACGCAGACTGTTCAGCAGAATCAGTTTAATTGTCGGGCTTGGAGCCTTTGTGCTGTTGATTGCCGTGATTTTGCTGTCGGCTCTCTTCGACAGCAGTAACGCAGAGAAAGCCGCCCGCACCGGCAATTACACCATAGCCGGTGCGGGCGACGAAGGCCCCCGCCAGGTATGGGAGGGGCAGGAATGACCTATCTTGTGATATTGGCCCCCATGGCAATTAGCGGAATGTCTTTCGGGGCGGCTGTCTGGATGGTATTAGGATGAAGGCCCTGTCCGACTCTTTCTCCTGTCCCGGTTATCATGGGGATTTCACGTATGGGTTCTGCCTGAAGTCCCAGCAGAATCCTGAAAGAACGGGGTGCCATGATTGCGCCAAAGGTCAGGAGAACCGGTCGGCATTCAATGCATCGGAGATCCCCCAGTTTATAAGCGCAGCCGAAGCACGGCGCAAGAGGGGACGAGACCACAAAAAAAATTCCACGGTGCAGGAATCGGAGACTCCCGCCAGCCCCGCAGAAAGATCAGAACGTATAGCAGCCGTTCACCAGAGATTGGACAAACAAAAGGCCCTGGATGATCGCAGACAGAAGCAGGCCATCGTGGAGAAACGCCGAGGATTTATGGAGGCCGTTGAGAACGAGGTGGTAAAGTCTCTCCCTATCAACTGCCTACCCATCACCCAACCAGCCCTGCCCCCCTTAACCACCACTGAACACATCCGCCGCCACGCTCTTCAGTCAGCTACTTCACGGCTCTTCCTGCTTGCCCAGGTGACGCTGATCCTCGATCTGCTCAATGAGGGCAGAGTCCAAGAGGCAGTAAAGAGGCTGAAATTGACGGCGGAGGCGGTATGAATAGGGATGAACGGGAGATACTCGCCCTGAGGGTGGCCTACCCCAATGCAACAGGCGGTCAGATCAGAAGGTTATGGAAGTTGGCCAAAGACAAGGGAGTGCCCATCCCACTCCCCCCGCCTTCAGGGGATCTGGATGCGATCCTGGGCTCGATCATCAGACATGAACACACCCATTATATGGACATGCTCAGGCAGGGAGTGTCTCGGGAACACGCGAGGAACATTATCGAGCCCAGGGTTAAAAAGCAGATCGAACATATCGCAGAACGCAAAGTCTGCTCCCGCAGTGGAGCAAAAGGAGGAAAGAGATGAAGAATTTAATGTTTCTGCAGGAAGGGGTTTTGACGGAGAGCCCGGAGATGGTGAAGGGCTACATGGATGAGCTGGACCTGAAGACCGCCAATGAGGAGATGATGAAGGCGGGGGAGAGGTTCGGATTCAAGACCATGGAAATCTTCGGTAAGGTGTATGGACTTATGGCTGAAATCGCGGGGATGATGGGGTACTTAGACCCCTCTCCATATGGTAAGTTGCTTAAAAAGTGGCAAATTCTTGCCCCAACGGTGGGGACATTCGGCAGCGAAAGCCGAATGTTGATGGTCGAAAAGCTTGGGATTGATGCGAGAGACGGTAAATCCCTCCTCATCGACTGGACCGGTTTCCTCATCGGAGGGGTCAAGGGCGAAGGGGCCAATGCTGACCAGGTGCTTGCCTATCTCCTGCAGAGGGAGAGGGAGGCGCGGATCAACGCGGCCACGGTAGACCAGTACAAGGCCGAGAAGATCAGAATGGAGCGGGAGGCCCACAATCTGAGGATGGTGGAGAGGCGGCTCGCGGTGATGGAGAAGAAGATTGCCATGCTGAGGCGCCACAAGGCCCCTATTCCGGAGGAGCTGAAAGACCAATACCAGCACCTTCTCGGCTCCGCCTTCCCCGAAGACAGTCAGCTGGGGATGTATTCGGACAGTAAGGATTAAGGGCTGATGCGTGGGATGATGAAATCCCCACGCATCAGCTGTGCGGCGGCGTGGAAGGGACACGCAAGGGCTGGCCCCGAAAGGTGCCCCTGGGCAGGACACTGAGCCAGATAGTGAAACCCCGATCCGGTTCGATTCCGGACCGCACACGAGAAGCCTGGATGGAAGTCCAGAAACCCATATAAGGAGGAGAAAAGCAATGGCCACGACTGTGACGTTTAAATTCGATGTAAACGAGCTGGTGGTAAACACCGCATTGGGAGATCATGGGATTGTTGACTCTTGTTGTATCAGTGGAGCTACTACCCCGCTCTATTTTGTCATCTGGAAAGGAGGAGCAGGCTCCTGGGTGAGCGAGTCCTTATTAAGGAAAGAATCATAACCTGAAATTATATCGCAGGGATAGGGTCTGCAGCCTGACACGGGGGACGCCTCTCCCCTTCCCTGCGAGAAACCTGAGGCAATGATGAGGAGGCAGTCATGGGAGAAGGCAGAAGTCAGAAGGTAGAAGGCAGAAAGAACGGTATCAGTAAGGCGGGGGTCAACTACCTGACCGAGACTGAGGAGAAAAAGCTCTTCGGGTTCCTGAAGAACCGGAAGGACCGGCAGGCGGAGCGGGATTATGTGCTCCTGAAGCTCTGCCGGGCTACGGGGTTGAGGCGCGGGGAGGCCCTGGCCCTCAATGTGGGGGATGTGCTGGGGCAGGTAAAGATCGAGGTTAATGCGAGGATCGCGGAGAAGGGGGCAATTGGTGAGGTATATCTTCCTGTTGAGATTCAGGAAATCCTTAAAGGTTTCCACCGCCTCAAGAGAGCATGGGGGGAGAGCCTGGAAGACGAGGCAGCCCTTTTCGTATCACGCAAGGGCGGGCGGCTTTCGCTGCGCTCGTTCAACGATCTGATGGATAAGTGGTGCGAAGAGGCGGGGGTCCCCCGGTACACACCCCACGCCCTGAGACACACCAAAGCCCAACGTATCATGGCCGACACCCGGCACCTGACGGATGAGGAGCGGCAGAAGGCCCTCCTCTTTGCGAACCGGCAGCTCAGGCATCGGTCCCTGAACAGCACGGCGGTCTACACCGCTCCGAACAAGGAAGAGATGGAAAGGGTGGCGAGGATATGAACGAAGACATCCGGCTGGCATTCATTATTGACGATTTGGGGACTCACTTCCCCAAGGGGTTTTATTACACGAACTATTTCATCTGGAACTGAGGAGGAAACGTGAGGATCACGAAGAATGATATTGCCTTAACGATGGCAAAGAAGTACGAGATCTCGCAAGGAGAAGCCCGCCTGGCGGTGGACACGGTAATCAAGGAGGTTATCTCCCACGTCCTGGCTTTTGATGAGGTCTATCTCTGCGGACTCGGGACGTTCAAGCTCCGCCAGTACGAAAAACGAGCGGCGAGGAACCCGAAAACCGGTGAACGGGTAGAAGTCCCAGCGCGGAGCAAAATCATCTTCACTCCCTCTGAGAAGCTGAGGAAACTACCGTTATATAGCTGATACAAGGAGGTTGTATGGATCTTAAAATGGGGAATGTGTGGGGAAAGGTCGTATCAGTTGAACAGAAAAAGGCGGACAAGAGCAAAAAGCCCTATCTGATTTTGACCATTGAATGCGGGAACAGCCGCCTCGGAGCGGTGAAGGCCTATGGAAGGATCTGGAACGAGAACAGGATCCAACCCTTCCTGGACTTTTACAAGGCCCATGCCCAGGAAACGATCAGACTGACGGGGTTCTTCTCTCAGTATGCCGGGGATGACGGAAAGGTGATGAGCAACTATACCTTCACCCGGTGGCAAACCGACCCGGAGAAGGAAGCGAAGGCAGTTTTTGTGCTCAAGGGGGAGGTACTGGGGACAGAAACGGATACCCAGGCCCTCCATGTTCTGGTAACCACCGAGGGTACTGACGAGTATCAAGAGACAAAAGAGAAGTTCACCGTATATGTCCATCCGGAGGCGGTCTTCCAGGGGTACCACAGCTTTGCCGGGTTCGATGAGATCGAGGTCGGGCACCAGGTGGAGGTTTCCGGCTATCTGAGGACGAGGGACCCTGAGGATGAGTTCGGCCTGAGCTCCACGGACGTGAGGCCCTACGCCATGAGGATAAAAAAGATAGCCACGGCTGAAGCCGAGCCTGCGCCCTATTAAAGGAGGAGATTCATGCAGCCCTTCAACCACAAAGAGCATTACGCAGCCGCCCACCGACAGATGGCTATCCACGCTGAGGGCAAGGCAACTTCCGGATTCCTCCAATTTGCCCGTGATAAATTCCCCCAGCTCTATATCAGATACGCCAAGGCCCTTGAGCAGGTCCATGAGCTGTGGGGGAAGCAGGACCCTGAGAGCATCACGGCCTTCAAGCAGGCCGTGCAGACGGAGGTGGAGGGGACCCGGTACTTCATTGACAAGTACCAGGATGAACAGATCTCCCTGATGAGCGCTGCATCTTCTCCGGTTGTGACTGCACCGGAAGACACCGTTACGTCTCAGGTGCTGGGCATTACCGTATGTTGGACTGAGCCAAAACCATTTATGGAGGCATTTGCGTGAAAAAAGAGGAATTTGAGGCCCGTATCCTGGACATCAGGATACAGAGCATCCGGG
>JBAZFD010000138.1:0-5788 GCA_041653575.1 Thermodesulfovibrionales bacterium | reverse complement strand
ATGCTAAAACAGGAAAATTTTAATTGTCAAGAAATGCAAACTTTTAATTATTACATCAATTGCTAATCGAAAACAACAAAAAGATACTTAAAAGGATATAAGAAAAACAAATAGGCAGAGGCCGTGGTCTCCCTCTTCCCTGGGAGGCCACGGCCTCTGCCTGTCCTGCCTGCTCTTTATATCTGACTGGGATCTCCCGGTCAAGGGGTCACGGCATGGTAATTGATAGCTCATAGCTGCCGAGGCTGACGGTATCTGCAATGCCCTTCTGCCAGAGGAGCTCTGTGACCTTTACCCGCGAAGACTTGGGAACCATGAGGATGAGCTTCACCCCCGGCTGTTTCATTGTCTTCCAGTCTTCGGCCTTCTCTCCGGTAATGCTCCCCTCTGTCTCCACCTCCACCATAGCCAGGAGCATCCCGTGGTTTGACAGGGTAAGATCAGGACTGCCGGCGGGGTTGACCGCTATCTCCTTGTAGTCCCTGGAGAGCCGTCCCTTCAGCTGCTCAACAACAAGGTCGTGCATGAGCCTTTCATTTCTCATGACTGCTTCTTCGCCTTTTTCGAAAAATCCACTTTTATCACCTTGTGCTCCTCATCGGAGGAGACGACCTCCGATGTCTCCCCAGCCTTCTCATCCTCTTCTTCATCATCAGAGGACTCCGGGGAGGCCATGAACTGGGCGCCAAGCTCAGGGGAATATATGGCAATGATCTCCCCGGCAGGGACAAAACACTTCTGGGGACTGCTCCCGAAGACAAGGGTGGCTGAGAGCCCCTCTTCATCCCATATGAACTTCATGCGGGGGTTGAAAACAAGGATGATCCCGTTTACCTTCTCATCATCAGTGAATCCCCTGTTGCCGATAACCACGGCAGGGGAATATCTCACCAGGACAAAAACCCTCCCGGCAATATCCATGATCTCTGTAAAAACATGTTTCTTGAGTCTGTTCAGTCCGGTTTCCATGAATCTCCTTGACACAGGCATTGGAATGCTGAAGTATATCATATGACATTATCTTTCGATAAGACTGAAACCCTGCCAGAATCCACCATCAATTTTGCGCGGGGATGCATTCGAACGGTTTCAGCGGGCCATCGTGCTTCACCGGAACGGTGAGGCGGCCCGGTGCCTCGGAGCGAAGCGAGAATGATGGAGAATGCGTCCCCGCGCAAACACCAGTTTTTTTTGATGGTGGATTCTGGCCTGATAATCCCGCCCTTTGAGGACAGCCATATCCACTTTACGCTGGAGGGAAGGCCTCCGGCAGAGGGGGGAGCCTTGTCTGGAATCAGGGAGAGCCTCCTCAGCTGCGGCATCACCTCTGTACGGGAAATGGGGCACAAGACAGGGATCGGCCTTGAGGCAAAAAAGTCGGCTGAAGGCACGCCTCTCCGCATAAAGGCCTCGGGCATCGCCCTCTACAAAAAGGGAACCTACGGGGTCTTTCTCGGAAAGGCTGTTGAAAAGCAGGGGCAGATCCCCGGCATGATCAGGGAGATCGCTGAGGCAGGCGCTGATATCCTCAAGGTGGTGAACTCCGGGATCGTCTCACCCAGGGGTGAAGGGATGGTCACTCCCGGCGGGTTTTCCTCAGAGGAGATGCGGATCATCGGTGATGAGGCACGGGAGAGGGGCCTGGAGATTGCCTGCCATGTGAACGGCGACAGGGCAATCAGGGATGCGGTGCTTGCCGGTGTCTCATCGGTTGAGCACGGCTTCTTTGTCTCAACGGAGACCCTCATGCTGATGCAGGAAAAAGGGGTATCATGGACACCCACAGCCTATGCACTCTCAGCCATCAGCTCCTTCATCCCCGAGACAGAGCAAGAGAGCCTGGAAAGGATCATCAGCCAACACCTCAGCGCCATAAACATGGCTGCATCCATCGGGGTCAGGTTGAGGGTGGGGACAGACAGCGGCTCAAAGGGGGTTCCTCACGGCAAAGCCTTTATCAGGGAGCTCAGGATGTTTCAGAAGGCAGGCCTCACCCTGAAAGAGATCCTCGCTGCCGCCTGTCTCGATGAGGAAGAGAGAAGGAAAGGGAGCTACCTCATCATTGAAAAGGACTTCCTTGCCACAGGGATTATCAGATCAGTAGTCATGGAAGGAAAGCCCATCATTTTGCAGAGAGGCCGATAAGGCGGTCCAGCTCCTCCCTGTCCAGGGTCTCGTTCTCTATGAGGGCGGCTGCAATGGCCTCAAGGGTCTCCTTCTTTTCCGTCAGAACCTCCTCTGCCTTTGACTCCGCCTCTGTCATGAGCCTCTGGATCTCCTGGTCCATGATCCAGGCCATGGTCTCACTGTACCTCTTGGGCATGGAGAGCTCCCTCCCCAGGAAGGGATGCTCCTCCCCCCTGCCGAGATTGATCGGCCCCACGGTATCGCTCATGCCCCATTGGGCAACCATCTTCTCAGCCAGGGCAGTGGCCTCTTTGAGATCGCTCTGGGCGCCTGAGCTCACATCATGAAAGACAAGCTTTTCAGCCACCCTCCCTGCAAGGAAAACGGAGATCCTGGTAAGGAGGTATGCCTTGGGGTAGTAGTGCCTGTCTTCCTCAGGGAAGACCTGGGTCGCTCCCATGGCCATGCCCCTGGGAACGATGCTCACCTTGTGGACCGGGTCTGCTCCCGGCAGGCTCCGGGCAACGAGGGCATGACCTGCCTCATGGATGGCTGTTATCCGCCGCTCCATATCGCTGATGGTCTCCTCCCTCACGGTGCCCATGTAGATCTTGTCCCGCGCCTCTTCAAAATCATCGGCGTCTATCACCTCTTTCTTCTTTCTCAGGGCAATAAGGGCTGCCTCGTTGGCAAGGTTCTCGATATCAGCCCCGGTCATTCCCGGTGTGCCCTTTGCTATGGTATCAAGATCAATCCCCTCAGCCATCCTCTTGTCCCTCACATGGATCTTGAGGATCTCCTTCCGCTCCTTCCATCCCGGCCTGTCCACAACAATATGCCTGTCGAACCTCCCCGGCCTCAGGAGGGCGGGATCGAGCACATCAGGCCTGTTCGTTGCTGCCATGACAATGACGCTCTCGTTGGGCTCAAACCCGTCCAGCTCAGAGAGGATCTGGTTGAGGGTCTGCTCCCTCTCATCATTGCCTCCTCCCAGACCGGTCCCCCGGGTCCTGCCCACTGCATCTATCTCGTCGATGAAGATAATGCTCGGCTTGTTTTCCTTCGCCTTTTTGAACAAATCCCGCACCCTGGCAGCTCCCACACCGACAAACATCTCCACGAACTCTGAGCCTGTTATGCTGTAAAAAGGGACTCCCGCCTCACCGGCAGCAGCGCGGGCCAGAAGGGTCTTGCCTGTGCCCGGAGGCCCCATGAGGAGGACGCCCTTGGGCACCTTCGCCCCTATCTTCGTAAACTGCTCAGGCGCCTTCAGGAACTCTATGATCTCCGCCATCTCTTTCTTCGTGTTCTCCATGCCTGCCACATCATCAAAGGTGATCCTGGGCCTTGTCATGTCATAGAGCTTCGCCTTGCTCTGGCCGAAGGAGAAGAGCCCGTCAGGCCCCCCTGCCATCTGCCGGGACTTCCTGGCGATGAGGACCCAGATCCCGATAAAGATGATCCAGGGGAGAAAGGAAAGGACAATCTGCCAGAATACAGACCCCTCTGCCGGGGGCTCCACAGTAATGGCCACAGCCTTTTCCCGGAGCTTCCGGATCAGCTCCTCCCCCTGGAAGGCAGGAAGCTGGGTGAAGAAAGCCCTCACCTTTACCATCTTCCCCTGCTCTGCAGCAGGAAGCTCTTCCTTCAGCTCACCGCTGACCTTCGTTCCCTGGATGGAAACAGACCGGACATTGCCGCCTTCCACCTGATCGAGGAACCGGCTGTAGCTGAGGGAATGCACCTGGGGAGGAGGTCCAGGCTGGAGGAACTGGCTGAAAAAGAGGATGGCGGAGACGGCAATAGCAGCGATCAACAGCCTCGACTGAGGCGTTTTCAGCCTCTCCTTCCATTGCCCCTGTTCCATGTCTCTCCTTTCCGCCCGGTCATTTCCCCCCCGCAAGGATACCTTTCCTGAGGGTTTCATTCATTATACACGCAAACAGGCCGGATCATTCCCTGTTATCCCTCTCACAAGAGAGGGTCCCCAGAATCCACCATCAACTTTGCGAGGGGATGCATTCGAACGGTTTCAGCGGGCCGTAGTGCTTCACCAGAACGGTGAGGCGGCCCGGTGCCTCGGAGCGAAGCGAGAATGAGTGAGAATGCGTCCCCTCGCAAAATCCGGTTTTTTGATGGTGGATTCTGGGGTCCCAAGCCATGCCCTCTTCCTGCATGTTTTGCAGTATACTTTTGATTATGGAAAGCATGGAGATCTACCAGACCGTCACCTTAGTGGTTGTTGTCCTCTTCTTTGACTCCCTGGAGAGGAGAAGGCCCAGGTACAGGCTTGACAGGAAAAAGGAGCTCCCCCTGAACATCCTGGCTCTTCTCGTGGTGATTGTTGCAGGCGAAGCCTGGAAGGGAGTCATCATGCAGGGCCTCGCCTGGATCATTCCTACCGGCATCCCCGGCCTTGCTGTTCTTCACCAGCTCCCCGGCTGGTTAAAGATCGTGACAGGAATCGTTGTTGCTGATTT
Source organism: Thermodesulfovibrionales bacterium (assembly GCA_041653575.1). Lineage (GTDB taxonomy): Bacteria > Nitrospirota > Thermodesulfovibrionia > Thermodesulfovibrionales > Dissulfurispiraceae > JBAZFD01. Next base: position 1,181 of record JBAZFD010000138.1, on the reverse strand, counting down.
CTTTCTCTACTGGGTCCACTGGGCAATGCACCGGAAGCTCCTCTGGCCCACCCACATCTTCCACCACTCCATAGAAGAGCTCTGGTGGCTCTCCGGGTCCAGGACGAGCGTGACCCACCTTTTTCTCTTCGCCCTCCCCCAGATCATTATCGTCTACGTCCTCCTGGCGCTTTCGCCTGGGGAGGCAGGGGTTGCCTTCTCCTTCGGGGTTGCGGTGAATGTCTGGATCCATACGAACATCAGTATGCGCCTCGGCCCCCTGGAGTGGCTGATCATCACCCCGGATTTTCACCGCGTCCACCACGGATCAAAGGGGCTCTCCAACATGAACCTCGGCTTTGTCTTCACCGTCTGGGACAGGCTCTTCGGGACCTTCGTTGATCCCCATGCAGCAGGGGAGTTCACCCTCGGCTTTGCGCGCACCAGGAAGCGTCTCATCAGGATGGTTGCGGGGCTGTAGTCCGGCGCCCTCAGCCGATCTGGAAGCACCTCATGGAGATCGAGCCGTGCTGATACCCTTCATGGGTGAAGCAGAGAGGCTCGCACCTGTCCTTCATGCCGAGGAGGAAGATCATGGGAAGGTAATGGTCCAGTGTCGGCACGGCAAGGGATGAGCTGCTCCCCATCTTCCGGAACCGGATCAGGTCCTCGCAATTCCCGTCGAGCAGATTGGCCTTCACCTGCACATCAAACTCCACTGCCCATGCGTAGGGTTCCCTGTGCATATTCAGGGGATCAAGGAGCGAAAGATTATGGACGATATTACCGCTCCCGATGATCAGGACCCCCCGCTTTCTCAGCCCGGAGAGTTCAGACGCCAGGTCATAGTAGTACTGCACCGGCTTGGGACTCCAGTCATTGAAGGAATAATCCAGGCTCATTTCAAATACCGGGATGTCCGCTTCAGGGAAGAGGTGTTTCAGGACCGTCCAGGAGGCATGGTCAAGCCCCCAGTCGTAATTGCAGATGACCGGCCTTTCCTTCAGCAGGGCAGCAACAAAGGCGGAATCATCAGGCGCTCCGGGACAGGGATAGGTCAGGGTATTGAGCTCTTCAGGAAAACCGTGAAAGTCGTGAATCGTCATGGGCCGTTGCATACAGGTCACATAGGTGCCTGAGGTCAGCCAGTGTGAGGAAATGACCATGACAGCCCTGGGTCTGGGAAGCCTTTTGCCCCAGTC
>JBAZFD010000137.1:0-5817 GCA_041653575.1 Thermodesulfovibrionales bacterium | reverse complement strand
TTTTGATCCGTGCCCCATCCTTCAGTTTCTCAAGGGGGCTCACGGCGATCCGGTCTCCTGCCTTCAGGCCCCTGAGGATCTCCACGGTGTCTCCCATCTTTCTTCCGACCTCGACAGGGGTTCTGAAGGCCTTTTTGTCCCTGAGGGCAAAGACATATTTTGCGCCGTCCTGCTCTGCAAGGGCATGGGCCGGAATGACGGTGAGGGGGGTGTTTTCTTCCTTCGCTATCTGCCGGGAGAGAAAGGCAACCTTTGCGCTCATCTCGGGAAGGATCCTTTTGTCCCTGTCAATGAAACTGACCTTGACGAGGACCGTGGCCTTTGTCCTGTCTGCTGTGGGGACAATCATGTGCACCTTTCCCCTGAACCTGTCACTGGGGAGCGCATCGAGCATGATCTCACAGGGCTGCCCCACTGTTACCTGGTGGAGGTTTGATTCCGAGACATCGGTCTCTATCTGGAGGGAGCCCATGTCCGCAAGGCTCACCACCGCCGCCTTGGCCTGGGCTGCTGCGCCGATAGGGGTGACTATGTCTCCGATATCGGCGTCTTTTGTCAGGACCACTGCATCAAAGGGAGCGCGGAGGATGGTGTACTCTATGGCGATATCAGCCTCGCGGAGGGCCGCTTCAGCCGCCTTCACTCCTGCCTCTGCCGCTGCAATGGCTGCCCTGGCCTTTTTATACCTCGCCTCGGCTGCGTCATAATCATTCTTCGAGACAAAGCCGGGAGTGAGGAGCTCTTTCTTTCTGTTGAAGGTGATGGTTGCATTCTCCAGCTCAGCCCTGGCCTCTTCCAGGCTGTGACGGGCCACATCGAGATTGGCTGCCGCCCTTTCCCGACCGGCCTGGACATCATCGCTTTCTATCCTGGCAATCACATCCCCTTTCTGCACCCTGTTTCCCTCTTCCACAAGGAGGGATACGAGACGCCCTGTAACCTTTGAGGCCACAGAGGCCTTGCGCTGGGCCACCACATAACCGCTCGCATTCAGCAGGGTGTAAGTCTGCGAGGGATAGATCCGGGAGACGGTGGATGCCTCCACTTCAATCGCAGGGGTAAATATCCCCTTTGCCCAGAGAACAGCAGCAGCTGCAACAAGAACAACAGCGGTAATCCAGAAAAATATCCTCTTCCTTGTTGAACGGTAGAGGGAAGGCGACTTCTCGATCTTCAGCTGGGAAAGCTCATCCTGGGCCATTGCCTCCTCCTTATCTCAGTAAGCTGAACGCTTATTATACTCATTTATACCTTCTTTCAGGGAGATCCCCTGCAAAGTCTAATAATCCCTCACATCAAGGTCAAGGGGGCCGAGGTCCGGCAATGTCTCTCCCTTCACAAACCTTCCGCAGAGCTGATAGTCGAATCCGGGGCTCAGCAGTCCCCTTAATGGTCCGGAGAGGCTGTCCTTCTGATCCAGGGGGACGATGAGGAGGCTGACCCCTGCACGGAGGGCGAGGTTGTTCACCCTCTTCAGGAGCCTGCGGAAGAGGGCAGGACCTTCAGCGCCGGAGGAGAGGGAGTCGGCTACTATCCAGTATTTCAGTCTTTCCCCCCGGCCCGGAAAGTAGGGGATGGAAAGTCCCCGTGCCGCCAGTTTTGTGATGAGGGAAAGAGCTGAAAGGGGAGGGGAGAGCCTGTGTATGACAATCTTCTTTTCCGGGTCCCAGACCCGGCAGCAGGCGAAGCTGTCTCCTGATTCAAGGGCTGTTGCCAGCCGGATCCGGGGCTCAGGCTGGAGCCCTCTCTCTGCAAAGAGTTCCAGCCCCTTTTTTGCGCTGTTTATTCTCTCTGCAATTTCCTGATATCCTTCGGTGAAAGGGTCGTTCCGCAGCCGCTGCTCCCTGAAGACAGGGAGGGCCGTGAACCTGACGGTGGAGAGGGGGTGGAAGCCGAGGCCTTTCACAAACCTGATGGCCCGCCTGTTGTCTGCCTTTACCATCCCATAGACAAAGGAGACATCATTGCCGTAGATCCAGCCTTCGAAGTCCTTCACCAGGAGATAGATCCCCTTTTTGTCCCGGTAGCCGTACCCCTTCCTCAATCTCAGGTCAAAAAGGGAGCAGACCAGCTGCTTTTTCCCCTGAATCCGGGCCTCCTTCAGGCCTCCGGAAAGAGTGCCGATGATCCTGCCGTCTTCTTCAATAACCGATATCCTGGAGGCCTCAAAGAGGCTGGTCTTGGCGAAGAAATCTTTTTTTTCATACCCGACCCGGAACCCGCCATCCATAGTCGTGTGTCGTTCCAGGTGGAGCAGCCCTTCAGCGTCTGAAGCCCTTGCCGGTCTGACCGTCATCATCATGCAATTATATCCTCTCACTGGAGGGACAGGTGACCGATTGCCTTTCCTGTACCTTCAGTTCTGAAAATCATGGGGTTTCCGAGATCACAAGCCTGAACATGCCTGAGGAGGGGTCTCTCTCTATGGTCTCAACAAAGACGACCCTGATCCCCATGCTTCCCCTGAAGAGCCCGTTGAGGCCTGCAATGATTTCCTCCTCAATCCTCTCCCTTGTCTCCATCCACGGTAGGGAGATGACCTTCACCAGTATAGAGCCTCTTTCGCGCTGGATAATCTGGTATTTTGCGACGCCTTCAATAGTGGAGATAATCTCGGTGAGCCTGAAGGGGTTGATGATATCTCCCGAGGCTGTTATGACTGAGTCTGCACGTCTCCCTTCTATGACATCGAGCGTCTCCCCCTCGATGCCGCAGTCACACCTTCCCTTTGATATCCGTACCATATCATGGAGCCCGTTATACCTGATGATCGGTGTTGCGAGGTTGTTCAGGTCAGTCACAATGATACTGCCCTCTTCCCCTGTCTCGACAAAGACATTGTTGAGGAAGAGATGCATGGTCCGGCCCTCGCTGCACTGGGCGGCTATGATGCCCGCCTCTGTGCAGAAGTAAGCATTGAGGATCAGGCTGCCGGGGAAAAATTTTTTCATCTGCTCGGGCATCCCTTTTTCCAGGACCTCTCCTGTGGTGTAGATGTACCGTGGGGAGAAGACCGTCATGCCTGTCTTCTCCAGCTGAAAGGCGATGTCCCTCAGGACGCTGGGGTAGGTGAGGAGGATCGTCGGCCTGAAGGAATTGATGGCCTCTATTGAGCTCTCCACCCCGTCAAGGAGATTGACCCTCATGCAGAGGTCCTTTCTCACTGACGCCAGAAAGCCGGTGAGGAGGTTTTCCACCGTCTCTTTTGCGTATACGAGGATGGTCATAATCCTGGGAGATCCCATGCCTGTTGTCCCTGAAAAGGCGGCTGAGGCGAGGGAGACAGGCGCCAGGGCCGCGACCAGGCTTTTGTAGACCGTTACCGGTTCTCCTGTTGAGCCGGAGGTGGAGACGGCATAGCAGTCCTTTCCACCCAGGTATTTCCTGTTCACGATCCTCCCAGGGAAGTTTTCCCGCAGCTCCTGCCGGGTAAGAACAGGGATGCGGCTGAACTCTTCAGCGGTCCTTATGTCCCGCGGTTTTATCCCCAGGGAATCGAACCTTTCCCTGTAGAACTCCGTGGTGTCATAGGCTGTTTGCAGCAGTTTTTTCAGCTTTCTGAACTGGATCTCCTTTTTCGCGGCATAGGACTTTTTCAGATAAAGAAGGCCTCCCACAAAAATCCTGGAGGCCTGGATATAGGCTGTAATCCTCTTCATGACAGAATAGGGCCTTTTCAGTCCGGCTTCCCCTGGGTGAGTCTGTCCCAGAGATCAGGGTCGGAAAGCCTGCACCGGGGCGACAGCTTTGCATATATTTCATGTTTGGTGAGGGATTCCCATATCTCCTTCAGGGGTTTTTCCCTGATGTTGCCGAAACTGAGGGGGGTGAAATCACAGGGGGTGACATCGCCGTTCGCCCTGAGATGTATCTGGGAGACCCCGGCAGGACAGCCCTCTGCTGCGCAGGGATAGGCAATGCTGGTGAACATGGTCTGGTGAATGATCCTCGGGTATTCAGGCAGGAGGTTGTACTTTTCCCTGAACCTTGCCACATCGCTCACATCATTGCTGCCGAGCATACAGTCGTGATGCTCCCTGAGCTTTCCAACGGCAATAACGTCAAAGAGGAAGACCTCCAGGACCCTGAGCTCCCTGGCCAGGTCCATCATGGCGTCAAGCTCTCCGTTCTCTATCTTTTCCCTGGTGATATAGGTGGATATGCCGGTGAGTATTCCCTTCTCCCGGCAGAGCTCTATGCCTTTTACAGCCTTTTCAAAGAGTCCGCTTCTCTTTCTTTTTGAATCATGTACAGCGGCCTCAGGCGCGTCGAGGCTCACGAAGACGCCGAAGAGCCCGGCCTCTTTCAGCCTGGAGACGGTCTCTTCGGTGAGATATTCTCCGTTGGTGAACATGGTGGCTATGCTCTTTGATTTTTCCACGGACCGGATCAGCTCATAGATCGGCTGGTAGAGCAGGGGCTCGCCGCCGGTGAACACGACAGCAGTAGTCCCCAGGTCAATGGTCTGGCGGATTGCATCTTTCAGCTCTTCAGCAGAAAGGCCGTCTTGGTTCCGTTCCACCCTTTCCTTGTAGGACGATGCCGAGCAGTGCTCGCAGTCGCACTGGCAGGTGTAGGTGACGGCCATGGTGATGAAATGAGGTGTCCTGCTCCCCCAGACCGCTGCGCCGGAGTCCATGATCTGGGTGTCCTCATGGGTGATGTTCTTCATAATGGACCGGACACGCCGCAATGCAGCGGCGGAGCCCAGGGGCGGGCTCAGGAGGGAGAAGGCCCTGTAGCCGTCAATTTCAACTACAGGCTTGTTTTTTATGTAGTAGTTCGCCAGGGAATCCCTGTACCTCTCCATGTTGTTCCGTATCATACTGTGCTGCCATTTGGCGAGCCTGCTTTCCATCGTAGCCTCCCTGTGCTGTCATGGCCTTTGTCTGTAGTAAGAAAGGTTCCCCAGGCGGGGCAGGAACATTATAGTTCAGGTTAGCAAAAAAAACGGTAAAAAGCCAATCCGGGGAATTCCTCCGGGATTGCCTTTGCGCTGTGGTCCCATGAGCTGAAGAGCCCTCTCCGGCATGACCTTTGACATTGAATTTTACCGCGCTACTGTGATATTCTCTTGCTGAATTCCACACTTGGAGGTTATTGCATGAGTTTTGCAAGGATTTTCGGAGCCGCAACTCTTACGTCTGCGCTTCTTTTCGGATCGGTGTATGCAGGTACTCAGGATGTGGTTGTGAAAATGAAGGACAAGAACATCACCTACGGTGATGTGGAGAGGATTGTCGGCTACCAGGGGATCTGGAAGCTTCAGCCTGCTCAGGCAACGGATCCCAAGGTAATGGAGTCCGTCATTGCCCGTGTGATAAGGGCAAAGATTGTCGCCGATATCGCCAGGGCAAAGGGTTTCGACAAGAAGGCCGATATCAAGGAAGAACTGGAGATGATCTCCAATGACCTCCTCGCCCAGGAGTTCCTAAGGACTGAGATCCTTGAGAAGGTCGAGATCACTGATGCCGACGTAAAGAGCTACTATGAGGCGAACAAGGAAAACTTCAGGGTCCCCGCTATGGTCAAGGCGAGGCACATCCTTATCAGCCAGAACATCCCCGGCAAGACACCTGAGGAGGCATCCCAGAAGGCCAGGGAAAAGGCTGAAGAGGCTATGAAGAGGGTACAGGCCGGTGAGGACTTTGCAAAGGTCGCCACTGAGATGTCCGATGACACCGGCACAAAGGCATCAGGAGGAGACCTGGGCTTCTTCCCCAAGGGAAAGATGGTCAAGGAGTTTGAGGATGCCGCTTTCCTTCTCAACAAGGGCGAGGTGAGCGATCCTGTCAGGACCGTCTTCGGCTTCCACAT
>JBAZFD010000136.1:0-5822 GCA_041653575.1 Thermodesulfovibrionales bacterium | reverse complement strand
GTTGAAGACCAGGGTGCCCCACTCCTTGTGCTCACCCTTCCGGGGATCCTCGTGCTCGTAGAGGGCGGTGCCGTCAAAGAGCCTGAGGCCGTGGCCGTCCTTGGGGAAGTGGGAGGGGACCCAGTCTATGATCACTCCGATGCCGTTGAGGTGACACTGGTCCACGAAGAACATGAAATCCTCGGGCCTGCCGAATCTGCTGGTGGGCGCAAAGAAGCCGATGACCTGGTACCCCCATGATGCATCCAGGGGATGCTCTGCAATGGGGAGGACCTCGATATGGGTGTATCCTGCTGCCTTTACATAGGGGATGAGCCTCGCAGCCAGCTCCCTGTAATCATAAAACCCGTCAGGATCATCGGACTCCCTGATCCAGGAACCCGGATGGAGCTCATAAATGGAGAGTGGCTCCCGGAATGAGTTCCTTTTTTCCCGCGCCTCCATCCAGTCCTTGTCCTGCCATTCATATTTCCCTTCAAGGGAATAGACAATGGAAGAGCTCCTGGGCCTCTTTTCAAAGAAAAGGCCATAGGGATCCACCTTCTGCTCCAGGTAGTTGTTCAGCCCCCTCTTGACCTCGAACTTGTAGAGTGTGCCCTCGCCGAGGCCGGGGATGAATATCTCCCAGACACCTGCCCCGGAGAGCTTCCTCATGGGGTGTCTCCTGCCGTCCCAAGCGTTGAAGTCTCCGATAACGCTTACCCTTGAGGCGTTGGGCGCCCAGACGCTGAAATAGACCCCCTTTGTCCCCTCAACCTCAGCCGGGTGGCTGCCCAGCTTCTCGTAGACCCGGTGGAAATTCCCCTCGGCAAAAAGGTGGAGATCGAACTCCGTCAGGATAGCAGGGCTGAAGGCATAGGGGTCATAGAACTCCTTTTTTTCACCGCCCTGGGTGATGATCCTGAGCCTGTACCTGAAGGGCAGCTCCACCCCCCTGAACAGGGCGTCGAAAACCCCGATTCTGTAGACCCTCTTCATGGGATACTCTCTTTCCCCCTGGGAAGACTCATGGATTACCCATGCCTCTTTCGCCTCAGGCAGGAAGGCCCTGACAGAGAGGCCGTCCCCGGTTTTGTGCAGCCCAAGCAGCCTGTAAGGATCGCCGTGCTCTCCCCTGCAGAGAAAACCTATCTCCCTCTTTATGCTCATGCCTTTTTCCCTCCTCTCTTTCGGGATGAAACAGTCGTGGCCTGGCTCTTTTTCGCGGTCCTGCGGGTCTTGGGCGCAGCAGGAGGGTCGGTCTCAGGCGCTCCCTCCCCGGTGCGCATCTTCACCGCCCGGTAATACAACTCCTCGTATTGCGCAGCTGACTCATCCCAGGTGAACCTCCTGCCCATGGCGCGAGTAATGAGGGTATTCATGGCATCCTTCCTGTTATACCAGGTGTGAACAGCCCATCCCACTGTATTGACAATGGCATCGGCGGTAAGGTCGTTGAACTTGAAGCCTGTTCCCTCCCCGGTCGTTTCATCAAAATTCTCCACCGTGTCGTTGAGCCCGCCTGTTGCCCTCACAATAGGGAGGGTGCCGTACCTGAGGCTGTACATCTGGTTCAGGCCGCAGGGCTCGAACCGGGAGGGCATGAGAAAGAAGTCGGCGCCGGCCTCTACTATATGGGCAAGCTCCTCGCTGTACCCTATGTGACAGCCTGCTTTGCCGGGATACTGTCCGGGGAGGTCTTCATAGAACCGGTTAGCCCATGCCTCTCCCTTCCCGAGGAGGACGAACTGGAGGTCATATCCCAGAAGCCGGTGGATTGCCTCTGCAAGGACATCAATGCCCTTCTGGTGGACGAGGCGGGAGACAAGGCCGAAAACAGGGACATCAGGCCTCACCGGGAGACCGAACCTCCTCTGGAGCTCAGCCTTGCAGAGAGCCTTTCCTGTCCGATCAGAGGCAGAATAGGTCGCTGCAATATGGGAATCGGTCTCAGGGTTCCATGCATCGTAATCCACGCCGTTAAGTATGCCTGAGAGGTCCGGGTGCCTCCCCCTGACCACACCCTCAAGGCCATACCCGCCCTCAGGGGTCTGTATCTCCTGCGCATAGGTAGGGCTCACCGCGTTGATGAGGGTGGAGTGGCAGATCCCTCCCTTCAGGAGGTTCACCTTGTTGAACATCTCCAGCCCAAGGTGCGTGAAATGCTCCCATCCCACCCCGAGGATCTCCATGAGCCCGGCGTAAAACTCTCCCTGGTACTGCATATTATGGATCGTCAGGAGGGTGGCAGCCCTTCCCAAAAGGGGATCATCCCTGTACAGGGTGTTGAGGAAAACCGGTATGGCAGCGGTGTGCCAGTCATGGACATGGATCAGGTCGGGCCTGAAGCCGGTCATCCGGCAGAGCTCAAGGCCGGCGCGGGAGAGAAAGACGAACCTGTTGTCGTTGTCCGGATACCCCACCCCGTCAGGATCGTTATAGAGCCCCCCCTTCCTGTCATAGAAATGGTCGTGTTCTATAAAGTATGCAGGGCAGTCAGAGCCCGGCAGCCTGCCTTCCAGCACACCGGCCCAGAGGGTGCCGAGAACCCCCATGGGTACGCCCAGGGGGCTGTCCAGCTTCTTCAGTCCGTATTTCTCAGCACTGATCTGCCGGTACCGGGGGAGCACCACCCTCACGTCATGTCCCAACTGCCTGAGGAAAGAAGGGAGGGTTCCCACAACATCACCGAGACCGCCCTCCTTGGCAAAGGGGACTGCCTCTGATGCAGCAATGAGGATATTGAGCCGGTTTTTCTTTATCTTTTTCTCTTTCATGGATGGCAGGAAAAATCTTGTTTAGTATAGCAGATTTTATGCGTAGAGACTCTTCAGCCCTGATAGAGGAGGGCTCCCAGAGCCCCTGCCCCAAGGATCACAAAGGTGGGATCCAGTCTGGCTGCGGTGATGAGGAGGAAGCTTCCCGCAGCAATGAGGCCTGTAGGAAGATCAACAACCGATTCACGCCCCAGGATAATGACCACAGAGGCCAGGAGACCTATGACAGCAGGCCTGATCCCTTTCATTACGGCAGCCACTGCTGTTGAGCTCCTGAACCGGCTGTAATAATGGCTTACCATAGTGACGATAATGATTGAAGGGAGGTAGGTGCTCACCAGAGCGCCGACTGAGCCCCAGAAGCCGAAGACCCTGAAACCGATAAAGGCGTTCATGATCGTGAGAGGGCCGGGGGTGAGCTGGCCGATGGCGATACTGTCCACAAACTCGGCTGCGGTGAGCCAGTGGTAGTGATCCACCACCTCTTTCCGGAGGAGGGGGATCATCACAAAACCTCCCCCGATGGTGAAGAGATTGATGGAGAAGATGGTCCAGAGAAAGTTAAGAAACTCCACTGCCTTCTTTCCTGTAGACAACAAGGCCGGTAAGCCCTGAGAGGCAAATGACCCAGATAGGGTTCAGTTTCAGGACTGAGAGGGCGATGAAGGCGGCGCAGGCAAAGGAGATCCCCCTCATATCACGGAGCCCCTTCCTCCCCATAGTCAAAACAACGGCTGCCACCATTCCCACCACAGCCCCGCTTATCCCCTTGAGAGCGGCACGGAGGATTGCCAGCTCATGATATCTCACATAGAGCCAGGAAACAAGGAGGATCACCAGAAAGGAGGGGAGGACCTGCCCGAAGGTAGCGGCGAGAGCGCCCTTCACCCGCCTGAGGGTGTAGCCTATGAATATCCCTGTGTTGACAATCGGAGCCCCCGGGGTGAGCTGGCCCACAGCCACGCCCTCCATGAATTCCTTATGGCCGATCCATCGCCTCTTCTCCACGAGCTCCCTCTCCACAAGGGCCAGCATGGCGTAGACCCCTCCGAAGGCGAGGGAGCCTATCCTGAGAAAGGCGAGGAAGATCTGCCTCAGCGGCAGATCTTCCTGCTCCCCTCTATTCATATCTCAGGGCATCTATGGTGTTGAGGCGTGAGGCCTTGAAGGCAGGATAGAAACCGAAGAAGATACCGATAGCCCCGGAGAAGCCGAAGGCGAGAACAATGGAGGAGACAGACACAACAGGAGGGATCTCGGCGAGTTTGGAGAGGAGCACCGAGCTCGTTATGCCGATAAGGCTGCCGATGCTGCCGCCGATAAGGGAGAGGAACATCGCCTCAACAAGGAACTGGATCCTGATATCCCAGGTCTTCGCGCCCACAGCCATCCTGATCCCTATCTCCCTGGTCCTCTCGGTGACGGAGACGAGCATGATGTTCATGATACCGATACCGCCCACCAGGAGGGATATGGAGGCGATGATCCCCAGGAATATGGTCATCACCTTCACCGACTCGGCTGCTGCCTGCATCATCTGGGTGAGGTTTCTCACCGAGAAGTCGTCCTCCTTGCCGGGGCCTATCCGGTGCCTCTGCCTGAGGAGGTCGTTTATCTGCTGTTCTGCCCTGTCCAGCTCCTCTGCAGACCGGGCCTTTACCATGATAGTCCTGATGCTCCCGTGAAACCGGGTGCCTATGAGCTTCTTCTGCGCAGTAGTGATAGGCACGTAGATCGTGTCATCCTGGTCCTGGCCGGTGAGGGACTGTCCTTTTTTCTCAAGAACCCCTATGACGGTGAAGGGGATCTTCTTGATCCTTATCACCTGCCCCACGGGATAGATGCCGCCGAAGAGATTATCCACCACTGTCTGGCCTATGAGGCAGACCTTGGTCGCCCCCCTCACATCCTGGTCGTTAAAGGACCTTCCGGCTGAAAGCGCCCAGTCCCTTACTATGAGAATCCCCGGTGTGGTTCCTGTGATAGTGGTGGCCCAGTTCTGGTTCCCGAAGACCACGGTAGCGCCCGCTCCGAAAATGGGGGCCACATCCTCCACAGCAGGGGCCTCTGCCTTGATGGCCATGGCGTCATCCATGGTGAGGGAGACTCCTGTTCCGGCGCCCATCCTCATCCCGCCCGTGGTGATGCTGCCGGGCAGGACTATGATGAGATTGCTCCCAACGCTGGAGATCTCCTCCTGAATCTTCTTGCGCGCGCCCTCACCCAGCCCGAGCATGGCGATGACCGCTCCCACGCCGATGATGATGCCCAGCATGGTGAGGAAGGAACGCATCTTGTGGGCCAGGAGCGCCCTCAGGGATATACGCATTGTAGCAGGGATGTTTATCATCTCAGCGCCACCTGCTCGTCCCCCTCGATCCTGCCGTCGCGGAAACGGATGATCCTTTTGCTGTATTCAGCGATGGAGGGCTCGTGGGTCACTATGATGACCGTGATCTGAGTCTCCCTGTTCAGGCCCACAAAGAGGTTCATGATCTCCTCACTGGTCTTTGTATCCAGGTTCCCTGTAGGCTCATCGGCAAGGATGATGGGTGCATTATTCACCAGGGCACGGGCAATGGCAACCCGCTGCTGCTGCCCTCCTGAAAGCTGGTTGGGATGGTGGCCCGCCCTCTCCCTGAGCCCTACCAGGCTCAGGGCATCGAGGGCCTTTTTCTTTCTCTCCCTCGCATGAAGGCTGGCGTAAAGCATGGGGAGTTCCACATTCTCCATCGCCGTGGTCCGCGCCAGAAGGTTGAACCCCTGGAACACGAAGCCTATTTTTTTGTTCCTGATATCAGCCAGTTGGTCCCTGTTCAGCCCGCTTACGTCCACGCCGTCGAGAACGTAGCTCCCTGAAGTCGGCCTGTCAAGGCAGCCTATGATGTTCATGAATGTCGATTTCCCGGAGCCTGAAGGGCCCATAATGGAAACAAACTCACCTTTTTCAATGGAGAGACTCACATCGTTGAGGGCGTACACATCTTCCCCCCCCAGCGAATAGACCTTCTTTATCCCCTGAAGCTCAATGAGGGACATTTACCGGATGTACCTGGGCATCTGCTG
>JBAZFD010000135.1:0-5861 GCA_041653575.1 Thermodesulfovibrionales bacterium | reverse complement strand
GTTTTCCTTGAAGGTAAGGCCCATGAGAAGAACTCTTGCGCCGTCGACCTGGATGCGTTTCTTGGTCATGGCCTTGACAAATTGGGAGACCACGTAGGCCCCCATACTGTCGTTGAGACGGCGTCCGGCGAGAATGATCTCGGGGTGGTAGCCGATGGCCTGCGCCTTGTGGGTGAGGTAATATGGATCTACGCCGATGCAGTGGCCGCCTACAAGGCCGGGGCGGAAGGGCAGGAAGTTCCACTTGGTTCCTGCCGCCTGGAGGACTGCCTCTGTGTCAATGCCCATCCTGTTAAAGATCAGTGCCAGTTCATTGATAAGGGCGATGTTCACGTCGCGCTGGGTGTTCTCGATTACCTTGGCAGCCTCTGCAACCCTGATGCTGGGAGCCTTGTGAGTACCTGCGGTGATGATCTCCTTATAGAGGGAGTCCACCAGGTCAGCCGCCTCGGGGGTAGAGCCTGCGGTCACCTTTTTTATGGTGGTGACGCGGTGCTCCCTGTCTCCGGGGTTGACCCTTTCGGGGCTGTAACCTGCAAAAAAATCCTCGTTGAACCTGAGGCCGGAGACCTTTTCGAGAACAGGGACGCAGTCCTCCTCAGTGGCGCCTGGGTATACAGTTGATTCGTAGATGACGATGTCGCCTTTTTTAAGAACGCCTCCGACAGTTTCAGTAGCCTTGATCAGGGGAGTGAGATCCGGCCGTTTGTGCTCGTCTATAGGCGTCGGGACGGTGACGATGTAGACGTTGCAACCTCCCAGCGCAGTGGGATCTGTCGTAAAGGTCAGCTGGGCTGCCTGCTGGAGCTCATCGGGATCCACCTCAAGGGTGTGGTCTTTACCTGAAAGCAGGTCTGCCACGCGTTTGGGGTTGATATCAAAGCCGACAACAGACCTTTTCTTTCCGAACTCCACAGCCAGGGGCAAGCCGACATATCCGAGGCCTACAACAGCGAGCTTCACTTTACCCAGCTTAAGCACTCTTATCCCTCCGCCTGATCCTGTTCATACCTTGTAAAAACTGCGGTACCAGTCCACGAAACGGGCCACCCCGTCCTTCACCGGCGTGTTGGGCTTGAACCCAACCCAGGCGTTGAGCTCATCAGTGTTCGCCGATGTGGCGGGCACATCGCCGGGCTGCATGGGCATGAAGTTCTTCTCAGCCGACCTGCCGAGGGCCTGCTCCAGGGCCTCGATGTACTCCATGAGCTTCGTGGGGTGGTTGTTGCCTATGTTGAACACCCTGTAGGGTGCGTTACTGGTACCGGGATCAGGCGACGCTGAGTCAAAGGCCTGATTCGGTTCTGCCGGACGGTCAAGGACGCGAATCACGCCCTCCACTATGTCGTCTATATACGTGAAGTCCCTCACCATATTACCGTGGTTGAAAACGTCAATCGGCCTGCCTTCGATAATAGCCTTTGTGAAGAGGAACAGTGCCATGTCTGGACGACCCCAGGGCCCATAGACGGTGAAAAACCGGAGGCCCGTTGCAGGCAGGTCATAAAGGTGGCTGTACGTGTGGGCCATCAATTCATTCGCTTTTTTAGTGGCAGCGTAAAGGCTCACCGGGTGATCGATATTGTCGTGCTCGGAAAAGGGCATCCTGGTGTTCCCGCCGTAAACGCTGGAGGAACTGGCGAAAACCAGATGATCTATACCATTGTGGCGGCAGCCTTCGAGGATGTTGGTAAATCCCACGATATTGCTGTCAATGTAAGCATGAGGGTTCACTATGGAATATCGGACGCCAGCCTGCGCAGCGAGGTTAACGACCCTTTGGGGCTTGTACCGTCCGAAAACCTCTTTCATCATATCCCGGTCTGAGATATCGGCCCTTACATCGGTGTACCCGGGATGATCAATAAAGCGTGCAAGACGCGCCCTTTTCAGGCTGGGATCATAATAGTCGTTGAGGTTATCCACTCCGACAACTTCATCCCCCCGCGCGAGAAGTCGAAGTGCTAAAGTTGAGCCAATAAACCCGGCTGCTCCGGTAATGAGTATTTTCATATCGTAATTCGCTTATACTCCTTATTGTAATGTACCAATCAAGTCAGATCCTATCCCTTCCCCGAATGTCCAGACCTTCCCATCCTGGCCGGTCCTGAAATCAAAAGTCTCTTTCTGGTTCGATCCGAGACCATCTCTCACTCCCATTGCAGAGATTATAATATATCTGCCGGCTTTAGCGGCAGTCATGAAATTCACCTGATGTCCCTCCTCGTGTCCTGATCCCTTACTATCCCATATATCCTCCCGTTCAGCTGTCCCCCTGCATAGTGCGTTTGCCCTGTGGGCAAGCCGCTCTGTTATTTTTCAAAGAACTTTTTCTGATATAATGGATGCTATGAGCGGAGAATATTCTTCCCCAGGATGCAGGGGGTTGCGGTCCCCCGGGTCAAGCCCTGCCAGCCCCTATGCAGACAGCGGATCATAGGATGTCCAACAGTCTCAGGATCCTCATCCTGACAGAGAGTCCATCTGATGCCGAGCTGATGGAAAGGGAGCTTCATGGGTCCGGGACAGACTTCAGTTCCCGGCGCGTGGAGACAGGGGATGCGTTTATCAAGGCCCTCGATGATTTTCTCCCTGACCTCATCCTTTCAGACCTTACCCTGAGCAGCTTTGACGGTCTTTCAGCCCTGCGGATCGTCAGGGAAAGGGCCCCCTTCCTGCCCTTTATCTTTGTCACAGACGTTGCCCATGAAAAAGCTGTTGTAGAAAGCATGAGCCAGGGCGTCACAAACTACGTCTTCAGGGACAGGATTTCCCGTTTATCTCCGGCAGTCACTCGGGCAATGGAGGAGACCAGGCAAAGAAAAGGGAAAACCCAGGCAGAGAAAGAGCTCAAGGACCTCTCCTCCCAGCTCAGCGCCATTATTGAACACATTCCCCAGGGGATCTTTCTCCTCGATGATGAAGGTCGGCTTATCCATGCGAACAGTCTCGGACTGGAGTACCTGAAAAAGACCGAGCACGCTGCAATAGGAGAGCCCCTCTGCCATATCCTCGGAAAACCGGTTCAGGAGCTTCTCATCGTGCCGCCCCCCTTTATCTGGCATGAGGTGGAAAAGGAAGATAATCCGAAGGGAATCTTTGCCATTGCCGGGCGCCGGATTGCCGATGCAAAGGTCACTGTCTTTGTCATGAGGGATGTGACGGAAGAAAAAGAAAACCTGGAAAAAATCCATTCCCAGGAAAGGCTTGCTGCCGTGGGACAGATGGCAGCCGGAATCGCCCATGACTTCAACAACTTCCTCTCCACCATCATCGGTTATGCCGACTTTCTCCTCATGACGGAAACCATGAATGAAGAGATGAAGACCATGATCGAGACAATAGGGCAGAGCGGAAGGAGCGCCTCAACGCTCATCAAGCAGATACTGGACTTCAGCCGCAAGTCTGAAACGGAGATGACCCTCCTTGATCTCAAACCCTTTGTCAAGGAATTCACCAAGCTCATCAGGGAGCTCATCCCTGAAAACATCAGGATATCCTATACCCTCGGCGACGGCCACTACCTGGTGGAGGGTGATCCGACAAAGATCAAGCAGCTCCTGGTAAATCTCTCCATCAACTCCAGGGATGCAATGCCCCAGGGAGGGGTCCTGAATCTCAGCCTCACAAGGAACCGGATCTTTGATCCTCCCCCTGTCCCCAAGATGCCTGTCGGAGAAGAATGGATCACCCTTTCCGTGGCTGACACAGGCTCAGGCATCCCCCCGGACATTCTCTCCCACATCTTTGAGCCCTTCTTCACCACGAAAGAAACAGGCACAGGGACAGGCCTGGGACTCTCGCAGGTCTACGGCATTGTCAAGCAGCACAACGGGTTTATTGATGTCCAGAGCGAAATGGGGAAGGGAACTATTTTTACTATCTATCTGCCCCCGGCAGAGAGTGAGGCCGATCTGCTCTCGGAGGAGAACGGCTCTTTCATGCGAGGCAAGGGGGAGACGATCCTTGTTGTGGAGGATGACCATGCCATGAGGGAGTTTGTGATCTCTGCCCTTTCCTCCCTGGGGTACCATGTCATTGCTGCCCATAACGGCAAGGAGGCGCTGAAGCTCTTTGACGACAAAAAAGAGGAGATCAACCTCATTATCACCGATGTGATGCTCCCCGAGGTGGGAGGGATAGATATGTGCCTGGAGATCCAGAGGAGAAAACCGCAGTTCCCGGTCATCGGCATGACAGGCTATGACGTGGAACATTTCAAGGGAGAGGTTGAAAAGGCAGGGTTCAGGGATATCCTGCTGAAACCTTTTTCAGCAAAAAAACTCTCCACAGTCGTTGCCGCGGCGCTGGCGTAAAAACCTGAGCTCAAACTCCGCCCCCCGAGGTCTTGCAGATAAGGCTGCTCTGCCGTTACAATGGATGCCATGAAAACCAAAGAGGCTACCAGATGAGATACCAATGGCGCACAGGCTCCGCTGCCTGGCTCAGCCAGAGGATATCAGGCGTCATTCTCGGCTTCTTCATTGTCATGCACATTGCGGACAGATCTCACCGCCTTTCCCTCCATGTCCCCGGCCTCATATCCTTTATAACAGGAACCTCAGGGAGGCTCCTCCTCCTTGCACTGGTCATCATGCACGGGCTCAACGGGATTCGGATCATCCTCATCGAGTCGGGGCTCCCCACCTCTCTCCAGAAACCGGCCTTCCTGCTGGCGCTGTCCATAGGGACAGCCCTCTTTATTGCAGGGCTCTGATGGCTTCACCCCTCTTCTGGCTCCTCCACAGGATCACCGGTCTATTCCTTATAGGCGGTCTTGCTGTCCATTTCCTTACCATGAGTTACGGCAGGCTGATTCCCTTCGGAACAGCAATGAGAAGGGCCTTCCTTCTGTCAGCAATATACCATGTTTTCTATGGGCTCTGGGGACTCTCTGTTGAATACATAAGGTCAACGGCGGTGAGGAGGTTAATCCAGGGGGGGATCATCATCCTGGCAATCGGGCTGATTGCCCTGGCTCTTTAGGTTCATCAGCCTTCTTTTTACGGGGAAATCATGGAAGGCGACTCTTCGTAGATCCTGCGGACATCCTTCCTGGCAGGGGGGAGGATGATTCCCACGGTGACAAGAAACCTGTAATGAGGCTCCCTCTCCTTGATATCGAAACCCACGCCTACAGAGGTGAAAAGATAGTCCCTTGTTGCAACACGGTATCCGAGCCTCCACTCCAGGAGGTCGATCTTGTTCATGAAATAGTTTTTCCTCCCCACCAGTTCCGCAAGGATCTTTGAGTTGTGGCTCACAGCCAGCTCAGCCCCCAGGTTCATGGAATATTCATCATGAAGCTCTGCCTTGCCGGGATTGGAGTAGAGCAGGTTCAGATGCCCCTTGAAGGGACCCACCTTTTTGGTCACCAGGAGGCCGCCGCCGTAACTCCCGTCAGTGGAAAACTCGTTCCGTCCGAAGGGGACAGAGGCGGTGAGCATATAGGCCACGGCAGGGGTATACTTGGTCTCATCAAGGACCCTGTGCTTGAGACCGATTGAAAGGTCTTCAGCACCGCACAGACTCTCTCCCCAGTTGATCACATAGGGCAACGAGGCGTTTATCTCCACCTTGTCGTGAAGACCATAGGCCATCTGAAGAGTGGTCCGGTAAAAATGCGGCTCCATGGACCGCTCAACTCCCAGGCCGATGCCAACACTCTTATGAGGCAGGCTTTCAGCGCTGAAGCTGGAGAAGACCCCATAGGGGGAAAGGGGTTGAAGCCCCTTCACATCAAAGGCCTGCGCCGTAAAGGGAGAAAGAAGAAGGCACAGAACAAGGCAGAGGGTAATCCTATCTCGTGGTGGAAGGGTCTTCATTTTTCCTTGAGGATACCAGAAACAGCCCTCCCTGTC
>JBAZFD010000134.1:0-5881 GCA_041653575.1 Thermodesulfovibrionales bacterium | reverse complement strand
GCTCTTCCGATCTTCCCGCGGTTCATCTCAGGACCGTATCGGGGGACAAAGCCAGCCAGGATCCAGGGAGAGACTGAAAAATCTCATCCCTTTCTTTGCTTCCAGGAAGAGAAAACTCATCACGGGAGTAGGACTGATCATGGCAGCCTCTCTCCTAACCTTCTCCAGGCCTCTTATCCTTCGGTTCCTCACCGATGATGTGATCGGAGCCAAACGGATGGATCTTCTGGCCACGGCAGTGCTTCTCCTGGCGGCCTTTACCCTTGCTGAGAGGCTTTCCCGGTTTATGGAAAGGTATTTCTTCGGGGCCTTCGAGAGACAGGTGCTCCTTGATATCCAGACATCTCTCATGAGCAGGGTCCTGAGACTTCCCAAGGCATTCTTCGACAGCACTGAAACAGGCTACCTCCTGTCCCGGCTCACCGCTGACGTGGAAGGTCTAAGGTTGTTCTTCTCAAGCATTGCGGCGCATATTATCCAGAACTGTTTCCTGCTTATAGGTGCAGCAGCGCTCATCCTCTACCTGAAGTGGCAGCTCGCCCTTATAGCACTTCTCCTCACTCCGATGCTCTTCATTACCGTTATCTATTTTTCCAGGAGACTCTACGCCCTGAGCCGCCATGTCATGGAGCAGAGGGCACAGGTATCCGGACGTTTCCAGGAAACCCTGGCCAGCATCCCACTCATCAAATCCTTCGCCTCTGAAGAACAGACAAAACAGGGGCTCATCGCCTCGGTGAGCAAATCCTTTCGCCTCTCCCTGGAACAGACAACAGTGCATTCACTGTCGGAGGCATCCATTGGTTTTCTCTCGGGCATCACAAGGATCTCCGTTCTCACAGCAGGGGCTTTTTTCGTAATCAAAGGGGAATGGACCCTTGGCTCCCTTCTGGCTTTTTATCTCTATCTTGGATACCTCTTCAGCTCTGCCGAGTTTCTGTCCTATGCCAATCTTCAGCTCCAGGATGCCCGATCCTCCCTGGAGAGGGTCTCCGCAATCTTTGAGATCATCCCTGAAGAGAAGGGAGGCAGAGAAATCAACCACCTGAGAGGAGAAGTGGCGTTCAAAAACATCTCCTTCTCCTATAACGGAAATGAGCGCATCCTTAACAATCTTTCCTTCCACATCAACCCCGGAGAACATGTGGCCATTGTGGGTCCCAGTGGTGCAGGGAAGACCACCCTCCTGAGCCTCATCCTGAGATTCTACAATCCCACCTCAGGAGAGATCTGCTTCGATGGGAGGCCTGCCGCTGAGTACAACCTTGTCTCACTCCGGAGAAGGATAGGCTATGTCGCACAGAGCACCTCGCTCCTTACAGGAACCATAATGGAGAACATAAAGTATGGGGACCCCGAATCAGGAGATGAAGAAGCGATAAAGGCAGCCAGGGTTGCCCAGATACACGACTTCATTGAAAGCCTGCCCCATGGCTACAACACCTCCCTGGAAGAAAAAGGGATCAACCTCTCGGAAGGGCAGAGACAGCGTTTATCCCTTGCGCGGGCACTTGTGAAAGATCCTGATATTCTGATCCTCGATGAGCCCACCTCAGCCCTGGACAGGGCTACAGAGGAGTCCCTCATGGAGGCACTTCCCTCTCTGGTACAAAACAAGACCATTTTCATGGTCACGCACCGGCCTGTGTCTTCCCATAAATTCCATCAGGTTATCCGCCTGAACAGCGGACAGACAGAAACCGTCAGAACAAAATCTTAGAACCTGCTTATGCTATTATTAAACTCAGCGAGACAAATCTCCATTACTACCGTTAAAACATTTCCCGGAGGACACCGATGGATACCCCTATTCAGGAAAGCAGCCTGATAAAAGCCTCAGAGGACTTGGTCTTTTCCAGTGTGGACGATGAAATTGTTATCCTCAACACAAAAAACGGCGTCTATTACAGCCTGAACAGTGTTGGCGGCTTTATCTGGGAGGTCCTGAAGGAGCCCAAAAGGCTGGAGGTCATAGTTGAAAATGTTTTACAGGAATATGATGTTGAGTACCAGCAGTGCAAAGAAGACGTGCTGCATATTGTTCAGGAGATGATAAAAGAGGGGATCGCAGAGATAAGCGATGACAAAAATCGGTAAGTTTCTGTCACTTCCCGCATCAGACAAAAAACTGCTCATGCAGGCCCTTTTTCTTCTTCTCTTTGTAAAAACCGGCTTGCATACTGTTCCATTCAGAACCTTTGACAGCTTTCTCAACAGACTAAGCAGCCACAAGGTAAAACAGGCCGCGCCTAAAGATAGGATTCTGTGGTCTGTCAATACCGCAAAAAGGTATCTGCCTTTTGCAACCTGCCTTGTGACTGCGTTGACCTGCCATTTTCTTTTGCAGAGACACAGGCACAACTCCAGTCTGAAGATCGGTGTGCGCAAAAATGGAGACAACATTCTCGAAGCCCATGCCTGGATTGAAAGCGAAGGGAGAATTGTTACAGGCAACATTGCTGGCATAGAAAACTTTATACCTCTGCCTTCCTTAGGGAGAAAAATACCATGAGTGGAATCGCCGGCTTAGTTTACCTCGACACGAAAAAGGCGCAGCCTGAACAGATCAGGCAGATGACAGACAGACTGTCCCACAGGGGACATGACGATGATGGCTGCCTGGCCTGCGGACCTGCGGGCCTGGGTCACCGGATGCTTTGGACCACCCCGGAGTCCCTGCAGGAAAAGCTCCCTGCCCCTGATGAGAGCGGACAGTTTGTCATAACCGCCGATGCGCGGATTGACAACAGGGAGGAACTTATTTCTCTTCTTGGGCTCTCCCGATTCAGCGACAGCGTTATCACCGACAGCCAGCTGATTCTGGAAGCCTACAAAAAATGGGGCGAAGCCTGTCCCTCAAGACTCCTGGGGGACTTTGCCTTCGCCATCTGGGACAATCCCCGGCAGACCCTCTTCTGCGCGAGAGATCACTTCGGCATAAAGCCCTTCTACTACTACAAATCAGGGAAGATCTTTGCCTTCGCCTCTGAAATAAAGGCCCTCTTTGCAATTGAAGAAATCCCCAGAGAGATAAACGAGACGAGGATTGCGGATTTTCTGGTTCCCACGACAGAAGACAAGATAATCACCTTTTACAAGGGCATCCACCGCTTACCGCCGGCAAGCTCCCTGATCGTGAGCAGGAAAGGATTCGAGCTGAAACAGTACTGGGAACTGGATCAAAACGCGGTAATCAGGCTGAAATCGGATAAGGAGTATGCGGAGGCATTCAGGGATGTCTTCACAAAGGCAGTGGCCTGCAGACTGAGGTCCGCCTATCCCATCGGGGTCATGTTAAGCGGAGGACTGGACTCATCCTCCATCGCCAGTGTTGCCAGAAATATCCTACAAAAAGAGGGAAAGCAGCTGCACACCGTTTCGGGGATGTATCCGGACCTGAAACAGTGTGATGAGTCCGAGTACATTGAGGCAGTGACCTCTCTGGATGGAATAAAAGCTCATTACGTCATTGCCGACCAGATGAACCCCCTGGAAGACATAGAACATGCCCTCTACCATCAGGACGGCCTTTTCCTTGGACCGAACATATTTTTTGATTCCGCTCTTTACAAGGAGGCTCAGAGAAACAACATCAGGGTCTTCATGGACGGCTTCGACGGAGACATTGTCGTATACCACGGTGTGCAGTACCTTATGGAGCACTTCAGAAAATTCCGCTGGCTGAGGCTTTATAAAGAGGTAATGGGCCTCTCCAGGAACTTCGGATCACCTCCCACAGCGATACTCAAGGGCCACGCGATACACCCGGCCATTCCCGACACTGTACGGGCATTGGCAAAAAAAATCCGAAAAAATAAGGAAAAAACCCTGTGGGATCCTTTCATAAAAAAAGAGTTCGCTGAGGAGATGGGCCTGAAAGAGCGCATTGCCTCTCTTGCTGCCCCCAGATACAGGACCGCAAAAGAGTACCATTACAGGGGGCTCAGTTCCGGTGTCATACCCTACATAACAGAGGCGATAAACAAGGACGCCTCATCCTTCGGTCTTGAGCTGCGCCATCCATTCTTTGACAGGAGACTGGTGGAGCTGTCTCTTGCCATCCCGGTGAGCCAGAAGATCAGAAACGGGTTCACGCGCCTGATCCTGCGCAACGCCATGCAGGGCATTCTTCCGGAAAAAATACGGCTCCGGCGCACCAAGTCCGATATGAGCCATCTCCTCACCCGTAATCTGCAGCTTTACAACAATGATCTGATAGAAGGGCTCTTGGCAGAAATGGACAATCAGAAGGCCCTGTCCCGCTATATTGATCTTGAGAGATTACGAACTGTGCATCAGCAATACAGTCAAAAACCATGCGCGGCTGATGCCTATACCCTGTGGAAGGCAATAGTCCTGTCTTTGTGGCTGAAGGGCAAATGGGATAAACATGACGCATAAACAACCAAGGCCTGCTGCTCAAACAAACCCTGCAAACAATCCCACTCCTGAAACTGCTGAGTGAATACACGCAGGGACTGCGTGGGACTTCGCAGGGGCGACATGTAAAACGACATATGACGAAGAAGAAAGCCCTTTAATTTCAAAAGCAAACTTTGTGGCTGCAATTTTGCATGCTTTATTAAGAGAGCCCTTTTTCAGGGAAGGAGGTGAAACAAAATGTTGTGCATTAATCTGAATGCCCTTTTCAGCGGACTCAGTTCACTCCTCGGAGGAGGATTGGACGGACTTCTCGGAGAACTGCTCAGTGGATTGTAATATTTTTTTTTGCAAAAGGTCCGAGATGGTGTATACTTTTAAAAATACTTTCTAAGGAGGAGCTTTATGAAAGATCAGGCAAAAAAAGTCTACACCGCCCCGGTTCTCACAAGGCACGGCAACATCGAGGAGGTCACACAAGCCGCAGGACTACTCCTAACAGATGCGCTTCTGACAGGTAGCGTTATATCAGTAATACTGTAACAGGATTTAACATTCTATTATGTCCTGCTGAAAGCAGGCATTATTCCCCGCGAGCAGACAGAAACATTCTCAGTGGCTCTTTAGCCTGAGAAATATTGCACGCACCGGGATTTGCCATCCCGGGGGAAGTGAGAATGTATGTTCAATATGATCGACACAGCGGGCTGACTTTATTTTCCTGTAAAGTCAGCTTTTTTTTAAGCACAGAGAGAGGCATGTTTATAGCATACGGCACAAAAATAGACTCTGTACTTGACCTGCCACACATCCCAAGCAATTCCGACAGGCCAACCTTGACCGTTACGGTGCATGAGGGCAGGCTGTTTGACAACCTGGAAGAAGACAGAGCTGTTACCTATGCATCACAAAAAAGAAATATCATCGTCACCTGGTACAGGGCAGAGGAGAATAAGGTCAGATTCCTGGTCGAAGGAGTTGCCGGTTTCGACCTTGATTTCGGCAACAACGCTGTTTTCTATTTTCTCTTTCACAGGGACAGCGGGAACCTCTTGCGCTACTGGACACTACAGCATGTCCTCCCCTTGTTCCTGTCAGGCAAGGGAATATACAACTTCCTACATGCCTGCTCAATTGAGATTGATCAGAAAGCCATTGTCTTTGTCGGCACTTCCCATAGCGGTAAGTCCACCCTGGCTGACTATTTCCTCAGAAGAGGGCACGCCCTTATCAGTGATGATCATTTAGGTCTTTTTCAAGAGAAAAGCGTTTATCAAGCAACCCCCTCTTTCCCTTATGCCCGCCCTTTCCGGGATTTCGAGAACCTGGGGGATTATGTATCCCATTTTGCTCTTTCTCCAAAGGAGCTTGGAGCAATCTTTACCCTTTCTCCATCGCCGGCGGACTCCGAGCCTGAAATTCTCCGGCTCCCCCTGAAAGACGCTCTCCTGACTCTGTTGCATCACCGGTCAGGTGTCTTTTTGTGGGTAAAGGAATCCCA
>JBAZFD010000133.1:0-5884 GCA_041653575.1 Thermodesulfovibrionales bacterium | reverse complement strand
GCAGGATTCGATGTCGTCTTCATCGGCATCGAGACCCCCCATGAGCAGAGTCTGGCGGAATGCAGCAAATTCCAGAACAGAAACCGCGATCTCCTCGCCAGTGTCAGGAATATCCAGAAGGCCGGCATCGAGGTGCAGGGAGGATTTATTGTCGGTTTTGACAACGACCCTCCCACGATTTTCGACACCCAGATCAGGTTCATACAGGCGAGCGGGGTCGTCACGGCCATGGTCGGCGTTCTCATCGCCCTCCCGCGCACACAGCTCTACGAAAGGCTCAAAAAGGAGCAGAGGCTGCTCCAGGAGACCTCGGGAAATAATACCGACTTTGCGACTAATTTTATTCCGAGGATGGACTATGACCTGCTGATCAGCGGTTACAAAAAGGTTCTCAGTACCCTCTATTCACCCAGGCACTACTATGAGAGGATCAGGACATTCCTGAGGGAATATTCCCCCCAAAAAGGGAAAAAGGTAGCCTTTCGGTTCCGGCCTCACTATTTGGCCGCCTTCTTCAGGTCCATTGTCCACCTTGGAATTATCGGGGAAGAGAGATTCCATTACTGGAGGCTTCTGTTCTGGACCATGTTCAGCCGTCCCAGCCTCTTGCAGCAGGCCGTTACACTTTCTATCTACGGTTACCATTTCCGCAAGGTATTTGAGAAACGCCTCAGGTGAAGAAGGAAGGAAAAAACTGAAAGATGGATAAAAGCATGAAAAAAGAGATGGGGCAGGAAAGCTGGAAGCAATTAAGGAGTGCAATAAAACAGCGGTGGGGAGCGCTCACTGACCATGACCTGGATATGGTCGATGAGAAACCGGACCAGCTGCCTGGACTGCTGCAGGCGAGATACGGATACACAAGAGGACAGGCTGAAAAAGAGATAGCTCTATTACTCAGCAACATGAAAGCAGAGGGGCAGAATCCGGTTGAGGTAGTGCTGGAAGCCTTCTCGGACTCAACCCCTGAAGAAGAGGCCCATGTTGAGAAAAGAGTCTATGAAAAATAAAGGCACAAAGAAGGGAAGAGCTGTCGACGCAGGTAATGCACTGACAGGGCAAACAAACAGGAAGCTCTTGAAGCCGTGCTTGCACATCCGGCCATTGACACTGAACCGGTAAAACATGAAAGGAGGATACTATGCCGTTGATTCAATTAGTGATTGTCCTGGTTGTCGTTGGGGTGATTCTATGGTTAGTGAACAGCTACATACCGATGCAGGCCACCATCAAGAAAATCCTCAATGTCGTCGTGATTATTGCGGTGATCCTCTGGCTGTTGAGTGTCTTCGGGGTCATAGGGAACCTCTCAACGATTCGTATCGGGAGGTGAGCGGACTGAAAAATACTCTCGATAAACAGAAGAGGAGGAAAAATGAAAACATACACCCTGACAGGAATTATCCTTGTAGCCATCGGAATTATCGCTTTTGCTTACCAGGGCATCACCTACACGACCAGGGAGAAGGTCATTGATTTCGGCCCCATTCAGATGACGGCTGAGAAGACCAGAACATTTCCCCTGCCGCCTATCGTTGGTGCTGTTGCGCTTGTGGGCGGTATTGTGTTGCTGGTAATGGGAAACAGGAAAGCCTGAGGGGAGACAAAACAGTGATCTGTAAAGGAGGCAAGGAACAATCCGCAACAAAAAATTATGAGAGGGGGTGGAGAAAAGAAGGACAGGCAATGGATGACAAAAGGGTTGTCCGGCAATAAGAAGCAGCTCGTAAAAATCTGAACAGAAGAGGAGGTTACCATGAAGAGAAAGAACTTTGGTCTTTTTGTCGCCGGGGCAGCAATGCTTGCCGTGACGGGATTATCATCGCCGAACATCAGCAGCGCTGAAATTGACATCAACATAGGAGTAGGGCTCTATGCCCCTCTCCCGGCATATTCCTTTGCCTCTGCCCCCTCCATGGTTGTAATACCGGGGAGCTATGTGTACTACACCCCCGACGTAGACTTTGATATCTTCTTTTATGGCGGCCACTGGTACCGCCCTTACAGGGGGTACTGGTACCGGTCAAGCTTCTATAACGGCCCCTGGCGTTATATTGGCTCCCGGTCTGTGCCCAGGTTCCTCATACAGCTTCCGCCCCGCTGGCGTGACCTCCCCCATATCGAAAGGATCCCCTATGACCGTTTCAGCAGGGACTGGAGAACATGGGAGAGGAATAAATACTGGGATAGAAACCAGGGATGGCGTGAGTGGAGAGACAGAAGGAACAGAGAAGGGAGACTCTGGGAGAGGGAAAGAAGAACCGAATTTGACCGGAACAGGAGAGAATGGGAAAAGGAAAGAAAAGAACAGAGACGGGACAGAAAAGAGCTCCAGCAGGACAAGAGAGAGATCCAAAGAGACAAGAATGAGCTCCAGCAGGACAGGCGAGAGAGCCTGAAAGACCAGAAAGAGCTCCTGCAGGACAAGAAAGAGAGCCAAAGAAGCAGGAAGGAGCTCCAGGAGGACAGGAAAGAGCTCCAGAGGGATAAGAGAGAAGGAGCGGACAAGAGAGAGATTCAGAGAGACAGGAAAGAGATCCAGCAGGACAGGAAAGAGATTCAAAGAAACAGGCAGGAGCTCCAGCAGGACAAGAAAGAGCTCCAAAGGGATAAGAGAGACTAAGATCTCAAAGATCATGAGCAATAAGGCGGCGATACTGACCTTCTTATGGTAGGGAGGTACTCGCCGCCGTTGCTCACAAGCCTTGTCCGACGATATTGTGCCTGAGTATTACCCGGCCATAGCGATAACAACAGCAAAACCTTGATCTTTAAAGTGAGAAAATCCTGAATTACAGAAGACTGACTGCTTTCAGGAAAAAGGAGAGCTCAAAGGTGAAGGTGAGCGAAAAAACTATACTCGGCAGCCTGCAGCACTTGCGGGAGAGCATCCGCAGCACAGACCCGGCGCAAAAGTCTGTTGTCCCAGAACCAACTCTGCGGGCAGAATTGTTCAGCAGCGAGCAGATGGAGCAGCATGGCAGGACCCTGGCGGGCCTGCACAAGCTGAGTCCTGAAGGCGCTCCTGATCAGCTTCTGGAGCGACTGGCCGAGAATGAAGAAGTCCTGACCTCGACCCGCAGCCTGCTGTCGGAGGCGCTCACCACTGACTCCCTGATTACGCCGGCAGGTGACTGGCTGCTTGACAACTTCTATCTGATCGAAGAGCAGATATGCACGGCCAGGAGACATCTGCCTAAGGGATACAGCCGGGAGCTTCCCCGCCTGACGGACGGTCTGCCGCGCGTGTATGAGATCGCCCTGGAGACAATCTCCCACAGCGATGGGAGGATAGATCCTCAGAGTCTCAGCAGGTTCATTGCAGCCTACCAGACAGTCACGGTCCTGAAGCTGGGAGAATTGTGGGCGATTCCCATTATGCTGCGGCTCGCCTTGATCGAGAATCTCAGACGCGTCGGGGCACGGATCGCTGCCGACAGGCGCGACCGGAACCTGGCCGATTACTGGGCGGAACGGATTATCGAGATCGCCGGAAAAGACCCGAAGAGTCTCATATTGGTCATTGCGGACATGGCGCGGGCGAACCCTCCGCTGACGAGCGCCTTCGTTGCTGAATTTGTCCGTCGTCTTCAGGCTCACGCCTCTGCCCTGGCAATGCCGCTCACATGGATTGAACAGAGACTTGCCGAGCGCAGTCTTACAATTGAACTTCTGGTTCAGCTGGAGAACCAGCAACAAGCGGCTGATCAGGTCTCGGTGAGCAACAGCATCGGCAGTCTCCGTTTCCTCGGCACGATGGACTGGCGCGAGTTCGTCGAAACGATGAGTGTTGTCGAGCAGACCCTGCGTGAAGATCCCGGAGGAGCTTACAGTAAAATGGACTTCTCCACTCGTGACCGTTACCGTCATATGGTGGAAAAAATAGCGAAGACCGGGAGACTGTCTGAAGGCGAGGTGGCAGCAGAAGCGGTCAGGCTCGCTCAGAAGATCGCAGCCAATAAAGACGGCAGCAGCGGAGATGACCGCGAGGCCCATGTGGGCTACTACCTGATCGACAAGGGCCTGCCTCAGCTTGAGGCGCTGGCAGATCTGCGTTTGTCCGTCCCCGGGGTCCTTCGGAAATGGAGCTCCCGGTTCCCTTTGTTTCTCTATCTGGGCTCGATCATGCTCATGACGGCTGTTTTCACCATGGGACTGCTGACGAAGGCGAATGCCGATGGGCTGCCTCTTTGGCTGCTTGTGATAACCGGTTGCCTCTCCCTGCTGTGTACAAGTCAGCTTGCGGTAGCAGTGGCAAACTGGCTTGCCACAGTGCTGGCAATTCCGCAGCCCTTGCCGCGAATGGACTTTTCCCACGGCATACCGCCTGAATCGCGGACCCTCACAGTTGTCCCGACTATGCTCTCAACCGCCGGGAATATCGAGGACCTGATCGAGGCCCTGGAAGTCAGGTTCCTGGCAAACCGTGACGAAAACCTGCACTTCGGCCTGCTGACTGATTTTCAGGATGCAGATGAGGAAACTCTGCCGCAGGATGAACCGCTGTTACTGGCTGTACGGCAGAGAATCGAAGAACTGAATAAAAAGTACAGGGATGCAAAAAGCGACAGGTTCTTCCTTTTCCACCGCCCGCGCCGATGGAATCCCAGGGAACGGATCTGGATGGGGTACGAGCGCAAACGGGGGAAGCTGTCGGAATTGAACTCCTTCCTGCGCGGCGGTGCGCGTGAATGTTTTTCGCTTGTTGTCGGTGATACAGAGGTTTTATCGAAGATAAAGTACGTGATCACCCTTGACACGGACACTCAGCTGCCGCGCGATTCTGCCCGGCAGTTTGTGGGCGCAATGGCGCACCCGCTGAATCGTGCTCAATACGACGAAGGCAGGCAGCGCGTTGTTGCCGGGTACGGCATCCTTCAGCCGCGTGTAGCGGTGAGCCTGCCGGGCACAAACCGCTCGCTCTATGCGCGCATATACGGGAATGATCCCGGCATCGATCCGTACACGCGCGCTGTCTCGGATGTCTACCAGGACATCTTCGGTGAAGGTTCTTTTATCGGCAAGGGGATCTATGAGGTCGACGCATTCGAGCGGGCTTTGGGCGGACGCTTTCCCGAGAACAGAATACTCAGCCACGATCTTATTGAAGGGTGTTACACGCGCTCCGGGCTGTTGAGTGATGTAATGTTGTACGAGGAGTATCCGTCAAGCTACAGCGCTGATGTGAGCCGCAGGCACCGCTGGATTCGCGGGGATTGGCAGCTTGTGCGCTGGTTGCTGCCCGGCACTCCCGGTCCCGATGGGCAGCGCCTGGAGAATCCGCTTTCTCTCCTATCCCGATGGAAGCTCTTCGATAACCTCCGGCGCAGTCTCGTTCCGTCGGCATTGACGCTTCTCCTGCTGCTGGGGTGGACGGTCTTGTTGTCGCCATGGTTCTGGACTTTCTCGGTTCTCGGTGTCCTTTTTATTCCATTCTTGATATCCTCCGTTCTGGACCTGCTCAGGAAGCCAGCTGATCTGCTTTTCAGTCAGCATTTCGCTGTTGTGAGGCAGTCCTTCTCCATGCGTTTTGTTCAGGTGCTGTTTGCTCTTGTGTGCCTGCCCTACGAAGCTTTCTTCAGTCTGGATGCAATTGTTCGTACGACATGGAGAATGCTGATCACGCACAGGTTGCTCCTCGAATGGACTCCCTCGGGGAGCCGTGACCGTAACGGCAGACATTCCTTTGCAGGTGGTCTCAAAGGAGTCTGCCGGACAATGTGGTTTGCCCCTGCTCTTTCCGTCGTAACCGTGATCTGTGCGGCCTTTTCTCATCCCGCTGCCATGGCAGCTTCTGCACCCATACTTTTGCTCTGGTTTGCCTCACCCGTTGCAGCGTGGTGGGCAGGCCTGCCGCTTGTCCGCAGCGAAGCAACTCTGAGTC
>JBAZFD010000132.1:0-5916 GCA_041653575.1 Thermodesulfovibrionales bacterium | reverse complement strand
CCAGACTTATAATCATATCCCAAGGAGGAACTATATGAACCCTGATGATATCAAGTATCACAAGGAACACACGTGGGTGAAGGTGTCGGGCAAGAGGGCGACTGTGGGTATAACCGATTTCGCCCAGGACCAGCTGGGGGACATTGTGTATATAGACCTCCCTGAGGTGGACGCCGAGGTGGAGGCAAACACGGAGATGTCCGAGATCGAGTCCACAAAGGCTACGTCAGCGGTCATCGCCCCTGTAAGCGGCACCATCGTCTCTGTGAACGAGAGCCTCTCCGATACCCCGGAGGTGATCAACGAGGAGCCCTATGGCAAGGGCTGGATCGCCGTGGTTGAGATGAGCAACCCCTCTGAGGTGGATGACCTTCTTGAGGCGGCTGACTACGAGAAATACATCGAAGAGGAATCAAAATGAAGCTCACGATCATAGGAGCCGGCCCCGGAGGGTATGTGGCCGCCCTCAAGGCGGCTCAACTGGGCGCTGAGGTCACTGTCATTGAGGACACTGAGGCCGGTGGCACCTGCCTCAACAGGGGCTGCATACCCACAAAGGCCCTCGTGGCCTCCTCAGAGATGTTGCACAAGGCAAAGAACCTCTCCGATTACGGCATTGACCTCACCGGTGAGATCAGCCCGAACCTCCCGAAGATGATGGAGAGGAAGGAAAAGGTGGTCTCCACCATGGTGAAGGGGATCAGGGCTCTCTTTAAGAGCTGGGGCGTGAACTTCATCGAGGGGAGGGGAATGCTCCTCACCCCCGAGAAGGTGGAGGTCCAGAAGAGGGACGGCTCTGTTGATGTCATCGAGACGGACAAGATCATCATCGCCACCGGCTCCAGGCCCGCCCAGCTGCCCCTCTTCCCCTTTGATGGGGAGCATATCCTCTCCAGCACAGATGCCCTGAAGCTCACCTCCATACCCAAGAGCATCATCATCATCGGCGCAGGGGTTATAGGCTGCGAGTTTGCCTGTGTCTTCAGGGAGCTGGGGACCGAGGTCACCATCCTTGAGATGATGCCCAGGGCGGTGCTCACCGAAGACCTTGAGATATCGGAGATCCTGGAGAAAGAGCTCAAGAAGAAAAAGATCAAGCTCATGACCGGTGTGCAGGTTGAAAGCGCTGAGGGACAGCACGACGGCATCCATGTGAAGCTCGCAGACGGCAAGGAGATTGTGGCTGAGAAGCTCCTCGTCTCTGTGGGACGTTCTCTCAACACAGAGAGCATCGGTCTTGAGGCCCTGGGAATCAAGAGGGGCCCCAAGGGTGAGATCGCTGTTGATGAGAGGATGGAGACCAACATCGGCGGCATCTACGCCGTGGGTGATGTGACAGGCGGTATCCTTCTCGCCCATGTGGCCTCAAAAGAGGGTATCGTTGCCGCATCCAATGCCTGCGGCAAGGTAATGACCATGGACTACTCCGTTGTCCCTGCCGCCATCTTCACCACACCTGAAATAGGCTCAGTGGGGCTCAGGGAGCACCAGGCCGAAGAGAAGGGAATCAAGGTAAAGACCGGCAGGTTCCAGTTCAGGGCGCTCGGCAAGGCTCACGCCATGGGCGAGATTGCGGGGATGTTCAAGATCGTTGCAGATGCAGCCACAGACAAGGTCCTGGGTGTCCACATCATAGGCCCCCATGCCTCTGACCTGGTCCATGAGGGTACCCTGGCAATTCAGGCAGGCCTTACCGTCAGGCAGGTAGCTGAGATGATCCACGCCCATCCCACCCTTGCCGAGGGTATGATGGAAGCGGCTGAGGATCTGCACGGAGAGGCGATTCACTCGCCCAAAAAATAGGAGGAAGCATGAGTGAGATCATAGATGTATTCGCCCGTGAGGTAATTGACTCCCGCGGCAACCCCACAGTGGAAGTTGATGTCTTTCTGGAAACAGGATCAGCCGGGACAGCCATAGTCCCTTCAGGCGCGTCAACAGGCACACGGGAGGCCCTTGAGCTCAGGGACGGGGACAAGACAAGGTTCTTCGGCAAGGGCGTGCTGAAGGCAGTGAAGAACGTGATGGAAGAGATCGGTCCCAGGCTCAGGGGGATGGATGCCGAGGACCAGGCATTCATCGACAACTCCATGCTGGAGCTCGACGGCACAGAGAACAAGAGCAACCTCGGCGCCAACGCCATGCTCGGCGTCTCCATGGCTGTCTGCCAGGCAGCTGCCAATGATCTCGGACTCCCCCTCTACCGGTACATCGGCGGCTGCAACGCCAAGGAGCTCCCTGTTCCCCTGATGAACATCATGAACGGCGGGGCACATGCCGACAACAACCTGGACATCCAGGAGTTCATGATCATGCCTGCCGGATTCCAGGACTTCGGTTCCGCCCTCAGGGCCGGAGCCGAGATATTCCAGACCCTCAAGGGTATCCTGAAGAAGAAGGGGCTGAACACCGCAGTGGGAGATGAGGGCGGATTCGCTCCCAACCTCCAGGCGAACGAGGAGGCCCTTGCCATCATCATCCAGGCGATCCAGGAGAGCGGGTACACACCCGGCAAAGATGTGTTCCTCGCCCTTGACGTTGCCTCTTCCGAGTTCTTCAAGGACGGCCAGTACAGCTTCGAGGGGAAGAGGCTCTCTTCTTCCGAGATGGTCAGCTACTACGAAGGGCTCGTGGCGAAGTACCCTATCCTCTCCATTGAGGACGGCGCCTCTGAGGGCGACTGGGACGGCTGGAAGCTCCTCACCGAGAGGATCGGCAAGAAGGTGCAGCTCGTTGGTGATGACCTTTTTGTCACGAATACCAAGATCCTGAAAGAGGGTATCGACAAGGGAATCGCCAACTCCATTCTCATCAAGCTGAACCAGATCGGCACCGTGACGGAGACCCTCGACGCCATTGAGATGGCAAAAAGGGCCAGGTACACCGCTGTCATCTCCCACCGTTCAGGTGAGACTGAAGACACCTTCATCGCAGACCTGGCTGTGGCCTGCAATGCCGGTTTCATCAAGACAGGCTCACTCTCAAGGAGCGAGAGAATAGCGAAGTACAACAGGCTTCTCAGGATCGAAGAGGAGCTGGGCGGGTCGGCGGCCTTCAGGGGCACCGCAGCCCTGTACAATCTGGGTGGCAGATAAAAGGAATCTCTGGTATGCTTTTTAGTATATGAAGGCTCGTGCTTCACATCGCCTCAGACATCAGGTCGCCAGGGAGAGGCGGATCAGGAACCTCATTTTCTTTGTCATCATGGCAGGGGCATTCCTGTACATGGGGATCAACCTCTTCTTGGGCGACATGGGGCTTATCAAATACTACAGCCTCAAAAGGACGCAGCGGTCCCTTGAGGCTGAGATCAGGGGCATGGAGAAGGAAAACAGCCTCGTCGGCTCCCAGATCCATGCCTTGAAGAACGATCCTTACTATATCGAAAAACAGGCGCGCGAGGAGTACGGTCTCGCGCGGCCTGATGAATTCATCTTCCAGTTCCAGGATCAGGACCAGAACCAGGAAAAGGCCGGTAATGAGCGATAGCCCTCTCTACATCGCCTTTCTCTGGCACATGCACCAGCCCCTTTACAAGGACCCCTTCACCGGTGTTTACCGGCTCCCCTGGGTGAGGCTCCACGGGACAAAGGACTACCTCGACATGGTGAAGATCCTGGAGGAGTTCCCTTCCGTTCACCAGACCTTCAACCTCGTCCCTTCCCTCCTGGAGCAGCTGCGGGACTATACGGACAACAACGCCATGGACATGTACCTCCAGCTCACTCTCAAGGCCCCGGCAGACCTCACTGAAGCGGAGAGAATTTTTGTCCTGGAGAACTTTTTCCTGGCGAACTGGGACAACATGATCAGGCCATTCCCCCGGTATTACGAGCTCCTGAGGAAGAGAGGGTTCCGGTATACCAGGAGCGATCTTGGAAGGCTTTCCCGGTATTTCACCGACTATGACATCAGGGACCTCCAGGTCCTCTTCAATCTCTGCTGGATAGACCCCCTCTTTGTGGAACAGGACCCGTTCCTCTCCGGCCTCAGGGAGAAGGGGAAGGGGTTCACCGAGGAGGAAAAGGGTATTCTTGTTGAAAAGCAGATGGGGATCATGAGGAACATTATCCCCCAATACAAGGAGATGTCCCTCTCCGGCCAGGTGGAGCTCTCAGTGACACCTTTCTATCATCCAATCCTCCCCCTTCTCTGGGACACCGATTCAGCAAGGATCGCCATGCCCCATGTGCGGCTCCCGAAGAAGAGGTTCACCCATCCCGAGGACGCCATAAAGCAGATCAGGATGGCCCTGGACTACTTCGAGAATGTCTTCGGGTACAGGCCCAAGGGGATGTGGCCCTCCGAGGGTTCAGTGAGCGAAGAGGTGGTGAAGGCGATCAGGGATGAGGGGATCCAGTGGGTTGCCACCGACGAAGAGGTGCTGGCGCGGTCCCTTCAGAGGGGACTGAGGAGCCATGAGGGGTATCTCACCGATCCCCAGGGCCTCTACAGGCCCTACCAGTACAGTGACGTCTCCATCGTCTTCAGGGACCACAAGCTCTCGGACCTCATAGGTTTCGTTTACTCCGGCTGGGATTCAGGAAAGGCTGTGGGGGACTTTATGGACAGGCTCGTCCAGATCCGCAACTCCCTCCCCAAGGATGACAGGCCCTTCCTCGTCCCTGTCATCCTTGACGGTGAGAATGCCTGGGAATACTATAAGAATGACGGCAGGGACTTCCTGAGGGGGCTCTACCAAGCCCTGAGCAACGACGGGAGATTCAGGGCAGTGACCATCTCCGAGTTTCTCCAGCTCGACAGGGGGGAGCAGCTCCCGCGGCTTCATGCCGGATCATGGATCAATGCAAACTACGGCATATGGCTGGGCCACGAAGAGGACAACCTCTCCTGGGACTACCTCACCCAGACAAGAGAGGACCTGGAGAACTTCCAGAGGGAGAATCCCGAACAGGACCTCTCAGAGGCATGGTCCTCCATTTACGCAGCAGAGGGGAGCGACTGGAACTGGTGGTACGGCGATGAGCACACCACTGAGACACAGGAGGACTTTGACGAGCTTTTCAGGAGGAATCTCATGCAGGTCTACAAGGTCATTGGCAAGGAGATCCCTCCCAACCTGCATATCCCCATCCTCCTTGAGGACAGGAGCGTCAGCACAACCATCCAGCCCAGGGGGTTCATCCATCCGAGAATAGACGGTCTTGTGACCAGCTATTTCGAATGGATACAGGGCGCGTTCTTTGATGTGAAGAGGTCAGGCGGGAGTATGCACAAGTCCGAGAGCCTTATCACCGCCCTCTATTACGGCTTCAACACAGAGAACCTCTACATCAGGATAGATCCTTCCCTGCCCTTCAGGGAGATTGATGATGAGCTCACCATACAGGTAAACATCATCTACCCTTCCACCTTCAGGATAGATCTGATTGTCACCGGTACCCCATCCCCTGCGGTGCTGCGGGAGAAGGTCTCCGAGGAATGGGTTGATCTGAAGGAGATCCGGAGCGTGGCCGCAGAGGAGATCTTCGAAATAGAGATCCCCTTCGCCGATCTCAGGAGCAAGGAGGGTGACGAACTCCACTTCTCCGTTGAGATCATGCGTCACGGCGAGGAGGCCGAAAGGTGCCCCTGGAGAGGTTTCATCAACATAACCGTCCCCTCCCCCCATTACGAGACAGAGATGTGGTATTAGGTCTGCTTCGTCGGGGTTTACTTTTTGCAGACTTTGGATTTCTTCAGCAGATCATCGAGATCGACATCAGGCAGGTAGCTCCGGTATATTTTTTCGAAGGTGCCGTCCTTTTTCAGGCTGTCCAGGGTTGCCTGCCATGCCTGCACCATATCAGCGGGCGTATCCCGTGACATGACAATGTAGAAACAGGTCCGGCCCACGACGAAAACCGGCTCCAGATCATTCATGCTGTATCCGGCTTCTTTAACGATCTCCCCGAT